>JBGPVT010000049.1:0-10633 GCA_041491825.1 Xanthobacteraceae bacterium
AACCGGTCCTGATAGCGTCAATAGGCGGCGCGATCGGTGAACGATAACTGCGCGATCACGTAGACGGTCATGCGCTTTTCTCGTTGGTTGGCTTGCCGCGCTTGACGATGGCTCGAAAGGCAAGGTGGCGTAGCAGCACGCGAAGAAAGCGCACTCGCAGCGTAAGTTTTCGCGGATATTCGCCGGCCAAACCCAAGGCGCGCGCCGTACAATCGAGCGCATCTTCGATCAGCGCATCATGCGTCGGCCGGATCACGAGCGGCCACAACAGCAGCTGACGCCCGCGCCCTTCGCCGTCGATCAGATGCACGAGCCGCGCGCCGTTCGCGAAAGGCTCAACGAAAAAAGAATGGACACCTTCGAGACCGCGGGAGACGCGGTGGGTGTTGCGAAAGCGAAAGACAATGCTGCCCCCGGGCGCATAATTTTCCACGCTATAGCCGATCGGCCCGTGGCCGCCATTCGCGCCCATGCCGAGCGGTCTATCGAAATGCATGCGCGGCCAACGGAAGTGCGGCCAGAGCCGATCATCCTTGGAAGCGAGCGTGTCGATCAGAGCGCCGATTTTAGCAGGACCAACGGAATATTCGCGTTGGTGGCGATTGATGATTTTCATTTTGGCTTCGCATTCAGTGCGGCACGCACCGCCGCCTCGATGATTGGGTCGATTTCAGCCGGCGGTACGGCTTGCGGTAGAAAAATGCGGACGATGCCGAGCGGAATTCCGATCAGCGCCAATGTGAGCTTTTCGCGCGCGCGCGGATCGGCGGGTAACAGACGAGGGGCGGCGGCGGCGAAACCCGCCCGCATATCGGCGGCAAGTTTAGCGGCGCGATCGCGGTATTCCTTGGGGACCCCGGGACTGAGAAAATCGTCCCGCCGGTGGGCGATCAGCACGACGGCGGTGGTGTGGTCGTTGCGCGCAAAACGTGGCGTCAGGAGCGCGCATTCCACCATGCCGTCCTCGCTGCGGGCTTTCGCCAGCAGATCAAGGAATGCGGCCTGAAATCGCTCGGCTGCCGATAGCCAGACCTCCGCCAAAAGCGCGCTGAGGGAAGGATAGCGGTGATAGACGGAGCCCACGGGGGCGCCGGCTTCTTGGGCGATCGCCGCGATGGTGGCGCGGGCGGGCCCCAGCCTTGCGGCAATCCGGCTCGCAGCCGCGATCAAGTCGGCAGGAAAGATGCGAGCAGGGCGGCCCATTACCACGGCTCCGCGTAATTAGAGAATCGATTCTAATAATGCTAGCATAGCGCCTCTGATTGATTCTCTGATTCTAATATCCATGCCGCAGGTTTACATGAAATAGAATAATTATTCTAGAATAAATAGTTTAATACTCTCTGCCTAAAATTGTGCCCTGCACAAAATTGGCACGTTATTCGCATACGACTCATGTTGATTGCAATGCTGCGGTGCTTCGAGGGCTGCAATGACACTGGTGAAGAGCAAGGAATTTTTCCTCCGGAACTTATCCGGCTCCAGGCCGTCATCTCGCAAGCCGCCTCGGCGTAAGTCAAAGCAACAGGGGACGAAGAGATGACGGTGATGACTCATCCAATCGTAGTTTTCAGCGCGGCACTGGGACTTCTCGCGCTGACCGAGACCGCGGGCGATGCCGCGTTCAGCATGGAAAATCAGTTCCCGACGAGCCAATACGGCGCCCCGCGCATTCCCTCGCGCGTCGAAGTTCGCCGCGCGCCCGACGGTTCGCCGGTGCTCGTGCGGGTCAATTCGTCGCAGGACGAGGATGCGGCCGGTGCCTATCCGCCGTTCACCTGTGCCCAATTGCAGGTCATCGACGAGGTCGAATTCAGCAACGAGGAAGCCGGCGCCACCGAGTGCGACGCGAATGTCGACTGATTCGCCGGCCGCAAAGGTGAGCGCGGAACCCTGAGGGCGCATCGGCGCTCATGTCTCCGGCGGGCCCGGCAAGGCCGGAACGGAGGCTCGAAACCGGCCGTTTGGCCGCTTGCCGTAGCGGCCCTGCGCGGGCCTCGCCTTCGGCGTCCGTACCCACGTGCAGCTCCCTGCGGAGTCGGCTTAAAAGACGGAGAAAGCGCCTTCGACCGCAAGGTCCGGGGCGCGCTTCTTTTCGGGGTGGCTTCGGCCTTCGGTTCGCCTTAGCGTAAAAAGGCGCCCTTTGAGTCGCACCTATATACAGCCATGCGCTCCTATCTCGATCTCCTCGAACGCGTCCTCGCGGACGGCGTCAAAAAAGACGACCGTACCGGCACCGGCACGCTGTCGGTGTTCGGCCACCAGATGCGCTTCGACCTCGCCGAGGGCTTTCCGCTCGTCACCACCAAGAAGCTGCATCTGAAGTCGATCGTGCACGAGTTGCTGTGGTTCCTCGCCGGCGACACCAACGTCAAATATCTGCGCGAGCACGGGGTGACGATCTGGGACGAATGGGCCGACGCGAACGGCGAGCTCGGGCCCGTCTATGGCAAGCAATGGCGTTCATGGCCGGCGCAGGACGGCGACACCATCGACCAGATCAAAGAGGTGATTTCCGAAATCCGCACCAATCCGAGTTCGCGGCGGCTGATCGTGAGCGCCTGGAACCCGGCCGATCTTCCCAAGATGGCGCTGGCGCCCTGCCACTGCCTGTTCCAGTTCTGGGTGGGCAACGGGCGGCTTTCCTGTCAGCTCTATCAGCGCTCGGGCGACGTGTTCCTGGGCGTGCCGTTCAACATCGCCTCCTACGCGCTCCTGACCCAGATGGTGGCGCAGGTGACGGGGCTCGCGCCCGGCGAATTCGTGCACACGCTCGGCGACGCGCATCTTTATCTCACGCATCTCGAACAAGCGCGGTTACAGCTCGCGCGCAAGCCGCGCGCGCTGCCGTCGCTGAAGCTCAATCCCGCGATCAAGGATCTCTTCGCCTTCCGCTACGCGGACATCGCCTTCGAGGGTTACGAACCGCATCCGGCGATCCCCGCCAAGGTCGCGGTCTAGCGCGGCGCGAACAAGAATGCCGGGAAACCGTTCGATGAAGCCTCGCCTCTCCGCATTGCTCGCAGCCGTTTTGTTCGCGTTGGCCGCGACGTTCGCCCGGCCGTGCGCCGCCGACGACGAGGCGCAACGCTTCGTCGCCTCGATCTACGCGAAATACGGCGCGCCCGACACGCAGGGCGTCGTGCTCGACTCGAAGGAAGCGCTCGAGAAATATTTCGTGCCGGAGCTCGCGGCCATGATCGACGCCGACGGCATCGCGGCGGAGCGCGAAGGGAGGCCGCCGGCGCTCGACGGCGATCCGTTCGTCGACGCGCAGGAGTGGGACATCAAGAACGTGGCGATCGTGGTGCGCGACGATTCGCCCGAGAAGGCGGTCGCGATCGTCAGCTTCTTCAATTTGGGCGAGCCGCGGCAGGTCGAGCTTAATCTCGTCAAGCTCGCCGCCGGCTGGCGCATCGACGACATTCATTGGCGCGAGGGCACGCTGCGCGGACTCTACAAGGACCAGCGGCCGGCGGGACGCGGCATCTAGGCGATAAAAAAACCATGCCGACCTCGGGGTTACCCGAGATCGGCAGTATCAAGCGGCTCGTTCCGTACTGCGCGAAAAGTCGCGAAAAGTTCAGAGTTTCTCTTTGGCCGGCGGCGGCAAGCGGTCGCCGGGAGATGCGGGAAGATCGCCGGGGCCGTGGCGGAAGTCCATCATCGAGCCGCCGCGGTCGTGGTCCATCCAGCCTTCGCGCCACTGATGGAAGCGCTCACCCCACTCGCCGAAGCGATGCATGGCGCGCTCGCGCATGCCTTCGTGCATGCCGTGACGCACCAGCACCTGCAGGCGGTTTTTCTGGGCGTCATCGAGCTTGTCGTAGAGCGGCTGGGCGGTGTCGGCGAGGCGCTTCAGGTCGGCGCTGGTCTCGCTCATGAACTCGGCGCCGCGGCGGAGCCGCAGCATCGGATCGACCGGTCCTTTGTTTTGCTCGTGCTCGGCGTGCCGCTGCTGCATGCGTTCGGCGCGCTTTTTCGCCATTTCCTTCAGCACGCCTTCGACCGGCGGCCAGAGCTTTTCCTGCTCGGGCGAGAGCGCGAGCCCCGCGTGCAGCGCCGCGATGCGGGCATCGGCAAAAGCCGCCCTATCGGCGGCGGTCGGCTGCCAGCGCGGCTCGTCGCCGCGCGGCGGCTGCTGGGCGAAAGCGGTGTAGGCGAAGATCGAACCCGCGACGGCAGCGGCCGCCGACAGGGCGATGATGGATTTCTTCATGGAATGCCTCCTTCAGAGGGTCGCCAGGATGATGGGAAGGAGGCGTTGCCTTCGCAAATTAAACTTCGGTAATGCGGCGGAAAGTTCCGGTTAACCGTCAGCCCGGCCCGATCATCTTCTCCGGCCGCACCAGCGCGTCGAATTCTTCCATCGTCACATAGCCGCCGCCGACCGCTTCCTCGCGCAGCGAAGTTCCCTTCTGATGCGCGGTCTTGGCGATCTTGGCGGCGTTGTCGTAACCGATCTTGGGGGCGAGCGCCGTCACCAGCATCAGCGACATTTCCATGAGCTCCGCGATGCGCTTCTCGTTCGCCTTGATGCCGGTGACGCAATGATCGGTGAAGGAGCGGGCGGCGTCGGCGAGCAGCTTCACCGATTGCAACAGCGCGTGGGCGAGCACGGGCTTGTAGACGTTCAGTTCGAAATGGCCTTGCGAAGCCGCCACCGTCACCGCGGTCTGGTTGCCGAACACCTGGCAGCAAACCATGGTGAGCGCCTCGCATTGGGTCGGGTTCACCTTGCCCGGCATGATCGAGGAGCCCGGCTCGTTCTCCGGCAGTGAAAGCTCGCCAAGGCCGGAGCGGGGGCCGGAGCCGAGCAGACGGATGTCGTTCGCGATCTTGAACAGCGCCGTAGCACAAGCGGCGAGCGCGCCGTGCACCGATACGTAGGCATCGTGCGCGGCCATCACCTCGAATTTGTTCGGCGCGGTGACGAAGGGAAGCTTGGTGATCTCCGCCACCTTCTTCGCGAAGGCCTCGGCGAAACCCCTCTTGGAATTGAGGCCGGTGCCGACGGCGGTGCCGCCCTGCGCGAGCGGCCATAATTCATCGAGGACCGCGCGCAGACGCTTGATGCTGGAAGCGACCTGTGCGGCGTAGCCGGAAAATTCCTGCCCGAGCGTCAACGGCGTCGCATCCTGCGTGTGGGTGCGGCCGATCTTGATGATCTTCGCGAACTCCTTGACCTTCGCTTCGAGCGCCGCGTGCAAGTGATGCAATGCCGGGATCAGCCGGTGCGTGATCTCCTCGGCGGCGGCGATGTGCATCGCGGTCGGGAAGGAATCATTCGATGATTGGCTGAAGTTAACGTGATCGTTGGGGTGCACGGGTTTCTTCGAGCCGATGGTGCCGCCGAGCATCTCGACCGCGCGGTTCCCGATTACCTCGTTCGCGTTCATGTTCGATTGCGTGCCGGAGCCGGTCTGCCAGACCACGAGCGGAAAGTGCTCGTCGAGCTTGCCGTCGGCGACCTCTTTCGCGGCGGCGGCGATCGCATCGGCGAGCTTGCCGTCGATCAGCTTCATCTCCTTGTTCACCAGGGCGGATGCCATCTTCACGAGGCCGAGCGCCCGCACGATGGGCTTCGGCATGCGCTCGCCGCCGATCCGGAAGTTCTCGAGCGAGCGCTGGGTCTGGGCGCCCCAATAGCGGTCGGCGGCCACCTCGATCGGGCCGAAAGAATCGGTTTCGGCGCGGGTGGCGGCTTTGGGGGCTTGTTTGGGGGCGTTCATCGGGCGGCCTTTTGCACTGCGAGGGCTTTTAACACGCGGGTCCACGCCCTGATAATGCAACGTTTCCACAGGGCGAAACCGCGATGGATCGCGCTTTCAGGACGAAGTGTCGCAGTCTCAAGGTAATTTCAAGCGGTAACATAGGGTAGGGCGATGGCGAAATCCCGGAGCTTCATAACCGAGAGCGCTACGGCCTGCTGGTTTCCGACCGCGCGGTGCCGGCAGGGGGGTTGTGGTATTATTTTCTTGCACAGTTCTCCTGCGACTTTCGGCTGAGGTTTTCGCTCGTTTGGGTAACCAGTGACCGTTTTCCGTTCGCGTCTTTCCAGCAGCGAGGATGGGTCGAGCGATGGGCGAAGTTGTCAATTTGCGCAATCGCCGCAAGGTGAAGGCCCGCGCCGATCAATCGGCGAAGGCGGCGGAAAACCGTGCGCGTTTCGGCCGCCCGCTCGCGGAACGTCGGTTCGTGAAAACGGTGGAATTGAAACGCGCGCGCGAGCTCGATGGCCGGCGCCTAGAATCCGGGGATGATTCATGATCAAGAGTCCGGTGGTCAAACGTTCGATCGTGATTGCGGGTCACAAGACGAGCGTCAGTCTCGAAGACGCATTCTGGGACGCACTGAAGGAGATCGCCACGGTCCGCAATGCGACGCTGTCGGAAGTGGTCGCGGGCATCGATGCCTCGCGCAGCCAGGGCAATCTTTCGTCCGCGATCCGCCTGTTCGTACTCGATCATTACCGCGCGGCGCGCGCGGCTTGATTTCCTCGCGCCCGACACAATCTACATGGGCAGTATCGGTGCTTTTGGCGCGGTAATACCCGCGCGTTGAACCCACGGGGCGACTACCCTATAACCTCCGCGCCCCTTGAGCGGTGCGGGCGGAGACAGTTATGCCTTGGAAGAACCAGAGCGGCGGACCTTGGGGCGGCGGCGGCGGACCCCGCGGGCCGTGGGGTTCGGGTCCGCAGCCCGGCGGTGGCTCGACGCCCCCCGATCTCGAAGAGTTGATCCGCCGCAGCCAGGATAAGCTGAAGAGCATTTTGCCCGGCGGCTCGTTCGGCGGCTGGGGCGGGCTTCTCTTGGTCGCGGCGGCGATCGTGTTCTGGATGCTGTCCGGCTTCTATCGCGTGCAGCCGGACGAGCAGGGGGTGGTGCTGCGCTTCGGCAAGTTCACCCAGCTCACGCAGCCCGGCCTCAACTACCATCTGCCCTATCCGATCGAGCAGGCGCTGACGCCGACAGTCACGAGCTACCGCCGCATCGACATCGGAATGCGCGTGATCGACGATCCGCGCCGCGGCAACGCCACGCGCGACGTGCCCGAGGAAAGCCTGATGCTCACCGGCGACGAGAATATCGTCGACGTCGATTTCACCGTGCTGTGGATCGTCAAGAACGCGGCGGATTTCCTGTTCAACGTCCAAAACCCCGAAAGCACCATCAAGGCCGTCGCCGAAAGCGCCATGCGCGAGGTGATCGGCCGCTCGACGATCCAGCCGATCCTGACGGGCGCGCGCCAGAACATCGAGCTCGGCGTGCACGACCTCATGCAGAAGACGCTCGACTCCTATCAGGCCGGCGTGCAGATCACGCAGGTGCAGTTGCAGAAGGTCGATCCGCCGGCGCAGGTGATCGATTCCTTCCGCGACGTGCAGGCCGCGCGCTCCGATGCCGAGCGTGCGCAGAACGAGGCGCAGACCTACGCCAACCGGGTGGTGCCGGAGGCGCGCGGACGCGCCTCGCAGGTCCTGCAGGCGGCGGAAGCCTATCGCGAGCAGACCGTCGCCGAGGCCAAGGGCCAGACCTCGCGCTATGTCAGTATTTACGACCAGTATAAGAAGGCGCCGGAGGTCACACGCCGGCGCATGTATCTCGAGACTATGGAGCGCGTGTTCGGCGGCATGGACAAGGTGATCCTCGATTCGAAGGGTACGGGCGTGGTGCCCTATCTGCCGCTCGGCGAATTTCCCGGACGCCGGCCGCCGCAGCAGCAACAACAGCAGCAGGGAGGCGGCCGATGATGAAGGGCATCACCGGACTTCTCGCCGTGCTCGTGGCGATCGCCGTGGTCGTCACCTACGGCGCGCTCTTCACCGTTCATCAGAATCAGCAGGCGCTGGTGCTGCGGCTTGGCGAGCCCGTCAAAATTTTGACGGAGCCCGGCCTGCAATTCAAATATCCACTCGTCGACAGCGTCGTTTATATCGACAAGCGCATCCTCGATCTCGAAAATCCGGCGCAGGAGGTGATCGCGTCCGACCAGAAGCGGCTCGTGGTCGATGCCTTCGCGCGCTACAAGATTTTCGACCCGCTGAAGTTCTATCAGTCGCTCGGCACGGTCGATGGCGCCAATTCGCGCCTCACCAGCATCCTGAATTCCTCGCTCAGGCGCGTGCTCGGCGAGGCGAGCTTCATCCAGGTCGTGCGCGACGAGCGCGAGTTGCTGATGTCCCGCATTCGCGAGCAGGTGAACCGCGAGGGAATGAATTTCGGCATCAACGTCGTCGACGTGCGCATCCGCCGCGCCGACCTGCCGGACGCGAACAGCCAGGCGGTGTTCCAACGCATGCAGACCGAGCGCCAGCGCGAAGCGGCGGAAATCCGTGCTGGCGGCAACCAGCTCGCCCAGACCATCCGCGCCCGCGCCGATCGCGACGTCACCGTGACGGTCGCCGAGGCGACGTCGCGTGGCGAGCAGACCCGCGGCGAGGGCGACGCCGAACGCAACCGCATCTTCGCCGAAGCCTATGACAAGGACCGCGACTTCTTCGCTTTCTACCGCTCGATGCAGGCCTATGAGGCGGGCCTTCGGCATAACGACACGCGGCTTCTGTTGACGCCCGACTCGGACTTCTTCCGCTTCTTCAACGATCCCGCCGGCAAAGCGCCCGCGCCGAAGTGATTTCGAAGGCCCATGCACGACTTTCTCGCCGCGCTGGGCCTTTTGCTCGCCATCGAGGGATTGACCTTCGCGGCCTTCCCGGGCGCGGCCAAACGGGCGGCGGCGGCCGTGTCCGAGGCGCCGGAGACGGTCTTGCGCGCGAGCGGCATCGTGGCGGCCGTAGTCGGGCTCGCCTTGCTGTGGTTCGTGCGCCGCGGCGGTTTCTAATGCCCCGAACCCGAAGTTCGCACATACCGTGCGGCATGGGTGGTTGCGAACTTCGGGTTCAAAGGGGCACTAGAATCATAGAGTTGCTAGTGTCCCTTTGATTCCGAAGTTCGTATGAGAGTATGCCGCGAGGACTTACGAACTTCGGGATCGGGACACTAGCCCGATCAACAGGCCGCGAGGCTCCGCCCGCGGTCGCTTTTCCGCCGGAATTGACCCGCACCGAATAGTGGTTTCCGCGGTGAGGACGATAAGTCTTGCCTCGCCTACCGATCCGTCGCAGCTTTGAACGAATGCCACGAAGCTTCTTGAGGAATGCCATGCACGCCTTTTCCGATGCTCTTCCCATTCGCCGGACGGCGTTCGCGCTCGCGCTCGGCTTCTGCGCGCTGGTCGCCGCCGGTGCCGGTCACGCCGCCGCCGGCAAGGGGCCGGATTCGGTCGCCGACACGGCGGAGCGCGTGCTCGATGCGGTGGTGAACATCTCGACCTCGCAGACGATCGATGCGGGAAAGGGCCTGCAGATGCCGCAGGTTCCGCCCGGCTCGCCGTTCGAGGAATTTTTCGACGAATTCTTCAAGCGGCGCGGCGAGAACGGCAACCGCTCACGCAAGGTGTCCTCGCTCGGCTCCGGTTTCGTGATCGATTCATCGGGCATTGTGGTCACCAACAATCATGTGATTGCGGACGCGGACGAGATTTTCGCCAACTTCAACGACGGCTCGAAGCTGAAGGCCGAAGTCATCGGCCGCGACACCAAGAGCGACATCGCCGTCTTGCGCGTGAAGCCGGAGAAGTCGATCAAGGCGGTTTCCTTCGGCGATTCCGACAGGATGCGCGTCGGCGACTGGGTGATGGCGATCGGCAATCCGTTCGGCCTCGGCGGCTCGGTTACGGTAGGCGTCGTCTCGGCCAGGAACCGCGACATCAACGCCGGCCCCTACGATAATTTCCTGCAGACCGATGCCGCGATCAACCGCGGTAATTCGGGCGGGCCGCTGTTCAACATGGACGGCGAGGTCATTGGCATCAACACCGCCATCATCTCGCCTTCGGGCGGCTCGATCGGCATCGGCTTCGCCATTCCGTCGAAGAGCGTCACCGGCATCATCGCGCAACTGCGCGAGTTCGGCGAGACGCGGCGCGGCTGGATTGGCGTCAAGATCCAGGGCGTCGACGATGCGATCGCCGAAAGCCTCTCGCTCGGACGTCCGCGCGGCGCGCTGGTCGCCGGCGTTACCGATGACGGCCCTGCCGCGAAGGCCGGCATTCAGTCGGGCGACGTGATCGTGAAGTTCGATGGCCGCGACATCAAGGAGATGCGCGATCTGCCGAAGAGCGTCGCCGACACCGGTGTCGGCAAGACCGTCGACATCGTCTTCATCCGCAAGGGCAAGGAACAGACCGCGCGCGTCACGCTCGGGCGGCTCGAGGACGCCGAGAAGCCGCAGAAGGCATCGCTCACCAAGGAAACGCCGCCGGAGGCGAAGCCGGTCGCGAAAAGCTCGCTCGGGCTCGGACTTTCCGGCATCACCGACGAACTCAAGAAGCGCTACAAGATCAAGGACGGCGCCAAGGGCGTTCTCGTCGTTTCGGTCGAGCGCGATTCGCCCGCCGCCGAGCGCGGCATCCAGCCGGGCGACGTGATCGTCGAGGTCGGGCAGGAGACGGTGTCGAACCCCGCCGACGTACAGAAGCGGCTCGAGGCCTTGAAGAAGGACGGCAAGAAGTCGACGCTTCTCTTGGTTACGCGCGCCGACGAACAGCGCTTCGTGCCGGTGACGATACC
>JBGPVT010000050.1:0-10573 GCA_041491825.1 Xanthobacteraceae bacterium
AGAGCGCACCAACGACTTCGTCGTTCTTTTCGCCAACGTCAACGGCTCGGGTTCGGCGAGCGCCAACCGCATTTTCGGGCGCGCGCTGATCCGCATGGGCATTCCGGTCGGCTCGCGCAACATTTTTCCATCGAACATCCAGGGCCTGCCGACCTGGTACGAAGTGCGCGTTTCAGCGGCGGGCCATCTCGGCCGCCGCGGCGGCGTCGATCTCATGGTCGCGATGAACCCGCAGACTTGGGACAAGGACGTGAAGTCGATCGAACCGGGCGGTTATCTCTTCTACGACTCGTCGAAGCCGCTGCCGCCCGCGAAATTCCGCGACGACATTCATGTCGTCGGCGTGCCGCTGACTGAAATCTGCAACAAGCAATATTCCGATCCGCGCCAGCGCCAGCTCTTCAAGAACATCATGTATGTCGGCGCGCTTTCGGGCCTCCTCGGCATCGAGTCCGCGGAGGTCGAGAGGCTGATCGGCGAACTCTACAAAGGCAAGGACAAGCTGATCGCGCCGAACTTAGAGGCGTTCCACATCGGTCGCGATTACGCCGAGAAGAACCTGAAGAATGCGATCGGGCTGAAGGTCGAGCGCGCCAGCGGCGTGGGCAAGCGCATCCTGATCGAAGGCAACGACGCGGCCGCCCTCGGCGCCGTCTATGGCGGCGCCACCGTCGCCGCCTGGTACCCGATCACGCCCTCGACCTCGCTCGCCGAGGCCTTTCAGCGCCACTGCCAGCGCTACCGCGTTGATAGCGAGGGCAAGAGCCGCTTCGCCATCATCCAGGCCGAGGACGAGCTTTCCGCCATCGGCACGGTGATTGGTGCCGCCTGGAACGGCGCGCGCGCCTTCACCGCCACCTCAGGCCCCGGCATTTCGTTGATGCAGGAATTCATCGGGCTTGCCTATTTCGCCGAAATTCCCGCCGTCCTGTTCGACGTGCAGCGCGGCGGGCCGTCGACCGGCATGCCGACCCGCACGCAGCAATCCGACCTTCTCTCCTGCGCCTACGCCTCGCATGGCGACACCCGCCACGTTCTCCTGTTCCCGGAAGATCCGCGCGAGTGCTTCGAGTTTTCGGCGCGCGCCTTCGATCTCGCCGACCGGCTGCAGACGCCGATCTTCGTCATGCTCGATCTCGACATCGGCATGAACGAGTGGCTGGTGGAACCGCTCGCCTGGGACGACGCGCGGAAATTCGACCGCGGCAAGGTAATGACCTTCGAGGACCTCGAATCCGGCCGCGATTTCGGCCGCTATCTCGACGTCGACGGCGACGGCATTCCCTTCCGTACCTATCCTGGCACGCATCCCACCAAGGGCGCCTTCTTCACCCGCGGCACCTCGCGCGACCGCTACGCGCGCTACAGCGAAGAAGGTCCGGTCTATGTCGACAACATGGAGCGGCTCCTGAAAAAGTTCGAGACCGCGAAGAAGCTCGTGCCCGTGCCCATCCGCCGCAACGCGCGCGAGGCGACGAAATTCGGCGCGATCTATTTCGGCTCGACCTCGGTGGCCATGGACGAAGCGATCGGCACGCTGGAGCGAACTGGCATCCATCTCGACACGCTGCGGCTCCGCGCCTATCCGTTCACCGACGAGGTGACCGACTTCATCCGCGACCACGAGCGCGTGTTTCTCGTCGAGCAGAATCGCGACGCGCAGCTGCGCACGCTCCTTCTCGACACCGGCCGCGTCGATTCGGCCCGCATCGTGCCGGTCCTGCACTATGACGGCACGCCGATTACTGCTAATTTCATCGCCAGCGACATCGCCCGGCGCATGCAGGAATTCGGCCGCGCCGCCATCCGCGCGGTAGCATCATGACCTACATCGCCAAGCCCAAGCTCCAGCACCCCAAGCTCGCGCACAACGCGCTCGGCTTCACGCACCGCGACTACGAAGGCAAGGTGTCGACGCTCTGCGCCGGTTGCGGCCACGACTCGATTTCGGCGGCACTGATCCATGCCTTCTTCGAGCTCGACATCGAGCCGCACCGGGTGGCGAAGCTTTCCGGCATCGGCTGCTCGTCGAAGACGCCCGATTATTTCCTCGGCCAGAGCCACGGCTTCAATTCGGTACATGGCCGCATGCCGTCGGTGATGACCGGCGCCAATCTCGCCAATCGCGATCTCATCTATCTCGGCGTTTCCGGCGACGGCGATTCCGCCTCGATCGGTCTCGGCCAGTTCGCCCATCTCCTGCGCCGCGGCGTCAACATGCTGTATATCGTCGAGAACAACGGCGTGTACGGCCTCACCAAGGGCCAGTTCTCGGCTACCGCCGACAAGGGCTCGAAGTCGAAGAAAGGCGCCGGCAACCAGGACGAGCCGATCGACCTCGTCAGCCTCGCCATCGTCATGGGCGCGACGTTCGTTGCGCGCTCCTTCTCCGGCGACAAGAAGCAGCTCGTCGATCTCATCAAGGCGGCGATCGAGCACAAGGGCGCGGCGTTTATCGACTGCATCAGCCCGTGCGTCGCCTTCAATAACCATCCGGGCTCGACCAAGAGCTTCGATTACGTGCGTGAGCACAACGAGGCGGTAAACGCGGTCGAGTTCATCGAGGGTAAGCCCGAAATCAAGGCCGACTACGCGCCGGGCACGGCGACGCTCGTGCGCCAGCATGACGGCACCTATCTCAAGCTCCGCAAGCTCGCCGCCGACTACGAGGCGACCGACAAGAGTGCGGCGCTTGCCTACCTCATGCACAGCCACGGCAAGGGCGAGGTGGTCACCGGCCTTCTCTATGTGCAGCCGGAATCGGCGGACCTCTGCGAGCGCATCGAGTTGACGGCAACACCGCTCAATCGGCTCAACGAGGCGGAACTCTGCCCCGGCTCGGCCGCGCTCGAAAAAATAAACGCCGAGCTGCGTTGAGCCCGGCGCCGTAACTTTTCGATTTTCGCGCGGCGATTTTGGAGCGGGCGATGGGATTCGAACCCACGACCCCAACCTTGGCAAGGTTGTGCTCTACCCCTGAGCTACACCCGCATCCGAACTTGATATAGGCCGCATAGAGGGCGGTTCTATGCCAAAAGCGACCCGCCAATGCAACCGGCGAACCCTTAAGCACGCGGTTGCTTGAGAATTCGATCTCCGAACAATGTCCGCCACGCCCGAAGACCTTTTCGCCTTCCTCGCCCGCCTCGGCATCGCAACCTCGACGGTCGAGCATCCGCCGCTGTTCAGCGTCGAAGAATCGCGCCATCTGCGCGGCGAAATTCCGGGCGCGCATACCAAGAACCTCTTTCTGGTCGACCGCAAGGACCGCCTGTTCCTGCTTTCCGCCGAGGAAAATGCCGCGATCAACCTCAAGCAACTGCATCGCAAGATCGGGGCTTCGGGCCGGCTTTCCTTCGGCAAGGCGGAGGCGATGCGCGCAGCACTCGGCGTTGAGCCCGGCGCGGTCACCCCCTTCGCGGCAATGAACGATGCCGGAAATCGCGTGACCGTAGTGATTGACCGCGCGTTGCTTGCGCGCGACCCCCTCAACTTTCATCCGCTCGTCAACACGCGCACCACCCGCATTGCCGCCGCCGATCTTCTGCGTTTCCTGCAAGCGGTCGGTCACGCACCGCAAATTATCGCCGTTTCAGGCCCGGATGAGGGAACCCAAGCCTGAGCGCCCTTTCGCCGGCCCGATTGCATTCGTCGCCAATTACTCCCATTTATCGGTCGACCGCCTCATTCAATTCGGGATTTTTCGGAAATGACCACATTGCTGAACCAGAAAACCGAGGCGCCGGCGGGAGCCGATAGCCTCGTTGCCGATACGACGACCCAGGGCTTCGTCAAGGACGTGATCGAGGAATCGCGCCGACGCCCGGTGCTCGTCGATTTCTGGGCGCCCTGGTGCGGGCCCTGCAAGACGCTCGGGCCCATGATCGAAAAAGTGGTGCGCGCGACCAAGGGCAAGGTGAAGCTCGTCAAGATGAACATCGACGAGCATCCGGCGATCCCGGGCCAGCTCGGCATCCAGTCGATCCCCGCCGTGTTCGCCTTCGTGAACGGCCAGCCGGTCGACGGCTTCGTCGGCGCGCTGCCGGAAGGACAGGTCAAGGCGTTCGTCGATCGCCTGATCGGTCCGGCCGGCGGCGATACGGCCGAACTCGTCAAGGCCGCCGAAGAAGCCTTAAAGTCGGGCGCCGCGGCGAAAGCTGCCGAGATGTTCGCGCATATTCTCGTCGAGGAACCCGAAAATCTGCAGGCGCTCGCCGGGCTCGCGCGCTGCCACATCGCGGCGGGGAATCTCGAGCCCGCGCGCGCGACGCTCGCCCTCGTTCCCAAGGAAAAGGCGAACGACCCCGCCGTCAGCGCCGCTCGCGCGGCGCTTGAACTCGCGGAACAGGCGAAAAGCGTCGGCGACGTGGCGCCGCTCGAAGCCAAACTCGCCGCCAATCCGCTCGATCACCAGGCGCGTTTCGATCTCGCGCTCGCGCTCAATGCGCGCGGCAACCGCCGCGCCGCGCTCGATCATCTGATCGAGATCGTCAAGCGCGACCGCAAATGGAACGACGACGGCGCGCGCAAGCAGCTCTTGCAATTCTTCGAGGCCTGGGGCGCGAGCGACGAGGCGACGGTCGACGGACGCCGCCGCCTTTCCTCGCTGTTGTTCGCTTGAGGCAGAGGGTGACCGATCGGAACCGATGAATCTCGATCAGGAAACGCAGGAATTGCCGCGGAAGATTCCGGTGTTTCCGCTCGCCGGCGCGCTGCTGTTGCCGCGCGCGCAAATGCCGCTCAATATTTTCGAACCGCGCTATCTCGCCATGATCGACGACGCACTCGAAAAACCGCGCATCATCGGCATGATTCAGCCGGACGAAACAAAAGGCGGCCTGCCCGCCAATCCGGCGCTCTATCCCACCGGTTGCGCCGGCCGCATCACGCAGTTCGCCGAGACCGGCGACGGCCGTTATCTGATCACGTTGACGGGAATCGCGCGCTTCAAGGTCACCGAGGAGCTCATCGTTGCGACACCCTATCGCCAGTGCCGCGTCGATTTTGCGCCCTATGCGCGCGACTTGCTGCCGAACGACGGCGCCGACGCGGTCGACCGCGAGGCTCTCCTGAAAATTCTCTCGACCTATCTCTCAACCAACAAGATCGAGGCCGATTGGCAGGGAATTCGCCAATCGCCGACCGAGATGCTGGTCAACGGCCTTTCCATGCTGTCGCCCTATGGCGTGAAGGAAAAGCAGGCGTTGTTGGAGGCGCCTGACTTAAAGACACGCGCCGAAATGCTGATCGCGGTGACGGAGATCACGCTCGCCAAGGGCGCTGGCGGCGGCGACCTGCCGATGCAATGATGGGAAAACCATGGGCACGAACCCGGCCACGATCGATCCGAAGCTTCTGGAAATCCTGGTCTGCCCGGTGACCAAGGGGCCGCTCGAATACGACCGCGAAAAGCAAGAATTGATTTCGCGTTCGGCGAAGCTCGCCTATCCGATCCGCGACGGCATCCCGATCATGCTACCGGACGAAGCGCGCAAGCTCGGCGGCTGAACGGCTTTCCATTTGTCATGCCCGGCCTTGTGCCGGGCATCCACGTCTTTGCGAGGGGAATTAAGGCGTGGATGGCCGGGCCAAGCCCGGCCATGCCGAAGGCAATCAAAGCGCCTCGCCGCGCAGCAGCCGCGGCACTTCGCCGGTCAGGCCCGCGGCCTCGCGCGAAAAGTACCGCTTCAATCCCGGCATGCGTTCGACGACGCCGAGCCCGACGTCGCGCACGACGCGGAGCGCGCCGGAATGATTCGAGAAAAGCCGGTTCAACCCGTCGGTAGCCCCCGCCATCATCGCCGTGTCGAAGCGCCGCCAGCGCTCGTAACGCTCTAACGCGCCGGGACTGCCCGGATCGAGGCCGAGGCGTGCCGCGTCGACGACGCATTCGGCGAGCGAGGCCACGTCGCGAAAGCCGAGATTGAGGCCCTGTCCTGCCAGCGGATGAACGACGTGCGCCGCGTCGCCTAGAAGCGCGAAGCGCTCGGCTACGAATCGCCGGGCGATGGCGAGCGACAGCGGATAGGCGCGCGGCGGCGACAGCAATTCGATCTCGCCGAGTTTCAAGCCGAAGCGGCGGATCAGTTCTTCCTTGAATTCCGCCGGTGGAAGCGCGACCAGGCGTTCGGCCTCGCCGCTTCTTTCCGTCCACACGATCGACGAGCGTTTGCCGACGAGCGGCAGGATCGCAAAGGTTCCCGCCGGAAGGAAATGCTGTTCGGCGCGGCCTTCGTGATCGCGCTCGTGACCGATGGTGGCGACGATCCCGGACTGGCCGTAGCCCCAGGACACGGAACGAATGCCCGCCGCCGCGCGCAATTTCGATTTCGCGCCGTCGGCGGCGACCAACAGGCGCGCCTCGCACGAGGAGCCGCCCGCCAGCCGGACGCCGAGCGCTTCGTCCCGCGGCGCAAAGCTTTCGGCTTGGCTCGCGATGAAACGAATGCCCGCTCTCGCCGCCGTCTCGCGCAAGGCAATCAGGAGCGCGCGGTGCTCCACGATGTGCGCGAGCGGCTCGTTCGCCTCCGGCTCCGTATCGAAATGCAGGAAGGCCGGACGCACCGCATCTTCCAGATGGCTATCGGTGATCTCCATCGCCCGCAGCGGCTGCGCGTTGTCTTCGATTTGCTGCCAAACCCCCAAGGCCTCTAACAATTGCCGCGCTCCGGGCGCGATGGCGGAAACGCGCTCGTCGCGCGCGGGCTCTTCTGCGAGCGCCGGATCGCAGACGGCGATCGCGAAATTCGGCTTGAGAGCGCGCGCGAGCGCGGCCGCAAGCGCGAGCCCGGCGATGCCGGCGCCCGCGATCAAAACATCGAGCCGCTCGTTCGATCCACTCATCGCGACCATTTTAACATGAAAGGAGGACGGCTTGACTGTCCTGCGGCGGCAAGCGCATTCCTGCGGGAATCGCGGGGGAGTTATGTCGAACGCCGTCAAGAACCTGCTCGAATTGCTCGACCTCGAGCCGTTGGAAATGAACCTCTTTCGAGGCTTGAGCCCGCAGTCGAATTGGCAGCGCGTGTTCGGCGGACAGGTGATCGGCCAAGCGCTGGTGGCGGCGACCCGCACGGTCGAGGCGCGTCCGGTGCATTCCATGCACGCCTATTTCCTGCTCGGCGGCGATCCCAAGGTGCCGATCATCTATGAAGTGGACCGCATCCGCGACGGCAAGAGCTTCACCACGCGCCGGGTGGTGGCGATCCAGCACGGGCAGGCGATCTTTACGATGGCCGTTTCGTTTCACCGCGACGAGGCGGGCTTCTCGCATCAAGCCGAGATGCCGAAGGTTCCCGATCCCGAGGAATTGCCGAGCGAGCAGCTGATCCGGGAAAAAGTCATGCCGATGATGCCGGCGCCGGTGCGCCGCTACTACGAAGAGGAACGGCCGATCGAGCTCCGGCCGGTGGAATACGCCCGCTATTTGTCGCGCGAGCACCGCGACCCCCGCTTTCACGTCTGGATCCGCACCACCGCGCCGCTTCCCGACGATCCGGCGATCCACCAATGCGTGCTCGCCTATGCCTCCGACATGACGCTCCTCGACACGTCCCTCATTCCGCACGGCCGCACCGTTTTCCAAAAGACGATCCAAGCCGCGAGCCTCGACCATGCGCTGTGGTTTCATCGCCCCTTCCGCGCCGACGAGTGGCTGCTCTACGCCCAGGACACCCCGAACGCATCGGGCGCCCGCGGGCTCTCGCGCGGCCTGATATTTTCGCGCAATGGAACGCTGGTGGCGTCGGTCGTCCAGGAGGGATTGATCCGCGAGCGGAAGGAAGAAAATTGAGGCCATTAAGTACGCTGCTCATCGAATAATCAGATTCATGACATGCCTTATGTCGCGGCCTAAAAATTAGGCATGCATGGCGCGGCTTTGGGCTGCTGCTGCCACCCGGTCATGCAAAGGTCGATGGCACCGACAAAAGTTAATGATTCCTCAATGCGTTAAGTCACCCGCGGCCTTTTGGCATGGCGTTTGATTATCTTCTGCCTTGGTCCGCTGCATGGGGGTGGGAATCGTCTGTCCCCAGCCTCGGACTCGATCAGAAACGCCCAAATGCGGCCTCGCCGCACCAAGGGCCCATACGGGAACAGGAGCCACATGAAGATCGTCATGGCCATCATCAAGCCGTTCAAGCTGGAGGAGGTGCGTGACGCCCTCACCGGCATCGGCGTTCACGGACTGACCGTCACCGAGGTCAAAGGCTACGGAAGACAGAAGGGGCACACGGAAATCTATCGCGGCGCCGAATACGCCGTGAACTTTCTGCCGAAGCTGAAGATCGAGGTCGCGGTCGCCACCGACCAAGTGAAGAAGGTGATCGGAGCGATCACCGGCGCAGCCAAGACCGGCCAGATCGGCGACGGAAAAATCTTCGTCTATTCGATCGACCAGGCTGTCCGTATCCGCACGGGTGAGACCGATGCCGATGCGCTCTGAACAGAACACCGACCTCATCCCAGTTACGGAGCAATCATCCATGACGAAGAACAACTGGCTGCGAGTGGGCATCCCCGCTTTTATTGCGGCGATGCTTGCAGCGGGTCCGGCGCTTGCCGACCCGACGATCAACAAGGGCGACACGACCTGGATGATGACCGCGACGGTCCTCGTCCTCTGCATGACGATTCCGGGTCTTGCGCTTTTCTACGGCGGTCTCGTCCGCTCCAAGAACATGCTCTCGATGCTCTTGCAGGTGTTCTACACCGAATGCATCGTGCTCTTGATCTGGGTGCTGTACGGCTACAGCCTCACCTTCACCGGCGATAGCTTCCTCGGCGCATCGTTCAATCCCTTCTTCGGCGGCTTCTCAAAAGCCTTCATGGCCGGAATTGCGCCCGATACGCCGGCGGCGACCTTCACGGTCGGCGTCGCGATCCCCGAAGGCGTCTACGTCATGTTCCAGATGACCTTCGCGGCGATCACCGCGGCGCTGATTCTTGGATCGATGGCCGAGCGCACCAAGTTCTCGGCGATCGTGCTGTTCATGCCGCTGTGGATCACCTTCGTCTACTTCCCGATCGCGCATATGGTCTGGTACTGGTCCGGTCCCGACGCGATCGATGCGGCCGCCAAGGCTCTCGCTGCCGCGACCGATCCGGCCGCCAAGGCAAAGGCGCAAGCGGCGCTCGATGCCGTGCTCGCGGACGGCGGCTATCTCTACCTGGCCGGCGCCATCGACTTCGCCGGCGGCTCCGTCGTTCACATCAACTCCGGCATTGCCGGCTTCGTCGGCTGTTTGATCGTCGGCAAGCGCATCGGTTTCGGCCGGGATGTGATGGCGCCGCACTCGTTGACCATGAGCTACATCGGCGCTTGTTTGCTGTGGTTCGGCTGGTTCGGCTTCAACGCCGGATCGAACCTGGAGGCGGCGGGCGGGGCGGTGGTCGCGTTCCTCAACACCTTCATCGCCACCGCTGCCTGCGCGATGTCGTGGATGTTCGTCGAGTGGATCGTGAAGGGCAAGCCAACCGTGCTCGGTGCGATTTCGGGCGCGGTGGCGGGTCTTGTCGCCGTCACGCCGGCTTCGGGCTTCGCAGGCTCGATGGGCTCGCTCGTACTCGGCCTCATCGCCGGCGTCGTGTGCTTCTTCTTCGTCACGACGGTGAAGAACATCTTCAAGTATGACGACGCGCTCGACGTGTTCGGCGTGCACTGTATCGGCGGCATCATCGGCGCGCTGGGCACCGGTATTCTCGTCAATCCGGCTCTCGGCGGCACCGGCATCTTCGACTACGTGGCTAACAAGGTCGCCGATTACGACATGACGGCGCAGATGATCGCGCAAGGCAAGGATGTGATCATCACGCTCCTGTACTCGGGTATCGTTTCGGCGATCCTGTGGAAGATCGTCGACATCATCGTCGGTCTCAGGCCCTCCGCCGACAAGGAACGCGAAGGGCTCGACGTCTCCGATCACGGCGAGCGCGCCTACAATATGTAAGCGGCCTCTCGATCCGTATCGTTCAACAATGGAAGGCCCCGGTTCGCCGGGGCCTTCTCCTTTTCGGGAGCAGCCGATGGTTAACGAGCCCTTAACCAGCTTCTTCCTAAGGTTTGCTCCATCAGGGGTGAAGCGAGCGTCTTCAGATGGCGAGGAGCGGCGCCGAGCAAAGCATGAGAGGGCCGGGCGCGGCCCGTCTTCTTCTTAGCGCTCGTCTTGCGAGGGCCTCGAATGGCTAGTTCCGCTCCCCGCGTCCATTCTCTTATGTCGGACGGGCTCGCAGGCGCGCTGCATCGGCGTATGGCCGAGCTCTGCGGCCTCTCGCTGATCGTGGTTGCCGCGGCAGCCATCGCCGCGCTCGCGAGCTGGTCGGCGCTGGATCCCAGCTTCAACTTCGCGACCGACGGACCAACCCGCAATCTTCTAGGCCGCCCGGGCGCCGTCTTCGCCGATTTCCTGATGCAGTTGGCGGGCCTCGCCGCGGTCGTCTTCGTGTTGCCGCTTGCCGTCTGGGGCTGGCGTCTCTTCACCCACCGTCCGCCGGTGCGGATCAAGATCCGGCTGATCGCCTGGTTCCTGAGCGTCGTCTTCGCCGCCGGCTTCGCCGCCTGCGTGAAGTCGAC
>JBGPVT010000051.1:0-10522 GCA_041491825.1 Xanthobacteraceae bacterium
ACGAAGAACTCGGCTTCGGGCCCGAAATAGACGGTGTCGCCGACACCTGTCGACTTCAGATAGGCGACTGCCTTCTTCGCGATCGAGCGCGGGTCGCGGTGATAGGGCTCGCCGGTGGTCGGCTCGAGCACGTCGCAGACGATCGAAAGCGTAGTTTCCGCGAAGAACGGATCGATGCACGCAGTCGTCGGGTCGGGCATCAGGTTCATGTCGGATTCGTGGATGGCTTTCCAGCCGGCGATCGAGGAGCCGTCGAACATGACGCCTTCGGCAAAGGTGTCTTCTTCGAACAAGGAGATGTCATACGTGCAATGCTGCCATTTCCCGCGCGGGTCGGTGAACCGGCAGTCGACGTACTTGACGTCTTTGTCCTTCATCAACTTGAGGACTTCTTTAGCGGTCGTCATTTGAACTTACCCCCTGTGATTTTGTCCCTCGGGCCCGAGGTCCACTTCGAGTTGAAAACAAGTCGGATCAAATAGCGTCGGTTCCGGATTCGCCTGTACGGATGCGGATTGCCTCTTCGATGTTGGAGACGAAAATCTTGCCGTCGCCAATGCGACCGGTTTGCGCGGCCCGGCGAATGGCGTCGACGGCTTTCTCGACCATGTCGTCGCCGAGCACGACCTCGATCTTCACTTTGGGAAGGAAGTCGACGACGTATTCGGCGCCGCGATAGAGCTCGGTATGGCCCTTCTGACGGCCAAAGCCCTTCGCTTCGGTCACGGTAATTCCCAACAATCCGGCTTCCTGCAATGCCTCCTTCACTTCGTCGAGCTTGAACGGCTTGATGATGGCCTCGATCTTCTTCATGGCGTTTTCCTTCCCGGCCGATCCGCCACATACCGGCCCTGCCGACCGACGAATTGATCGCTCCAAAGGTCGTGAGCCGGCCAGCAGTGCGGATGAAACCGAACCGGCCGTAGCACTTCCCATGCCAGCCGTCGGCGGCCGGGAAATTCCTTTGTTTTCATTTTGTTGTACGATTGCAAGTAGGCTTGGCAGGATTTGCAGCAGTGACGATGAGCAAGGATTAGGCAATTTGTCTAATAAAAAGGCAAGCGAAACCGAACAGCCTACGGCGCTGGAACTCCTGACGCCGGCTGAAATGGCGGAAGCGGATCGGCGCACGATCGCGGGCGGCATACCGGGGATCGCGCTCATGGAGCGGGCGGGACGTGCCGTCGCCGACAGGGTGGCCGCGCGCCATCCTCCCGGCACCCGCATCTTCGTCGCCTGCGGCCCCGGCAACAATGGCGGCGATGGCTTTATCGCGGCGCGGATTCTCCGCGAGCGCGGCTATGCCGTGCGGCTCGCGCTCCTGGGCTCGCGCCAGGCACTGAGCGGCGACGCGGCGGAAGCGGCACGCCAATGGAGCGGTGAAATCGAGCCCATGAAGGCGGACGCGGTTCGCGACGCCGGCGTGATCGTCGACGCGCTGTTCGGGGCGGGCCTGTCGCGCCCGCTCACCGGCCTCGCGCGGCAAGCGGTCGAGGCGGTGGTGCGCGCCGCCGACGCCGGCGTGCCGGTGATCGCCGTCGATCTCCCTAGCGGCATCGACGGCGCGAGCGGCAAGGTGCGAGGGGCCGCGGTCACGGCCAGCGAAACCGTCACCTTTTGCCGCCGGAAAGTCGGCCATTTGCTGCTGCCGGGACGCTTGCATACGGGAAAGCTCTGGGTCGCCGACATCGGCATTTCCGATGCGACCGTGGCCGCGATCGGTCCGAAGACATTCGCCGACGAGCCTCCGCTCTGGCGCGCCCATTTTCCGATCCCCCGGCCCGACGGGCATAAATACCAGCGCGGTCATGCCGTGGTCGGAAGCGGGCCGATGCACACGACAGGAGCCGCGCGGCTTGCCGCGCGCGCCGCCTTGCGGGCGGGCGCGGGCCTCGTGACGGTCGTCGCGGAAAAGGCGGCGATTCCGGTTTTGGCCGCGAGCCTCACGGCGGTGATGGTGCGGGAGGTGAAGGGAGCCGCGGGCCTGAAGAAGCTTCTCTCCGACCCACGGCTCAACGCAGTGTTGCTGGGGCCGGGGCAAGGCGTGGGTGCGGCTACAAGGGCGCTCGTTCTCGCCGCCGCCAAGGCCAAGCGGAGCCTCGTGCTCGATGCCGATGCGCTGACGAGTTTCGCGGGCAAAGCCACCGAACTCGCCAAGGCGCTCGCAGCCGTCCCCGCCGTGGTCGCCACGCCGCACGAAGGGGAGTTCAAGCGTTTATTCAATCGGGAATCGCAAATCCTTGAAATTGAATCGAAAGTTGAGAAGGTACGATTGTCCACCAAACGGCTTGGCGCCGTGATGCTGCTAAAAGGCCCGGATACGGTGATCGCTTCGCCCGATGGCCGCGCCGCCATCGCTCACAATGCCCCGGCCTCGCTCGCAACCGCGGGCGCGGGCGATGTGCTGGCGGGGTTTGTCCTCGGATTGCTCGCCCAAGGCATGCCCGCCTTCGAGGCGGCCTCCGCCGCCGTCTGGCTGCATGGCGAATGCGCGCGCGAATTCGGGCCGGGTTTGATCGCCGAGGACCTCGCGGAGACCTTGCCGCGCATCTACCGCCGGCTGTTCGAGCAGCGGGCGGGAGAAGCCTAGGACGATCAGGATCAAGGGCCGGGCGTTGCGGCAGCGGCCGCCGGACCGAAGGCGTGGTCCAGCATGCCGAGCGCGATTTCCCGCTCGCCCATGATGACGAAATTCGCGCCGTGCTTCTGCAAATGTTCGACCTCGGCGTCGGAATGGGCGCGGGCGATGATCTCGAGCTTGGCATTGGCGCGCCGGGCCTGTTCGGACACCTGACCCGCCTCGAAGCCGTCGGGGATGGCGATGAAGAGCCAGCGCGCGGCGCCCAAATTCGCCGCGGCCAGCACGCGAGGATCGGCGGCATTGCCGGTGATCACCTCGAGCGTCTGCTTGCGGGCGGCTTCCGCCACCTTCTGCCGCTCTTCGATCACCAGGAACGGCTTGCCCTCGCGCGCGAGCCGCTCGCCGACGATGGTGCCGACCCGTCCGAAGCCGGCGATCACGGCGTGCTGTTGCAGCGAGGTCGGCGGGATTTCCTCCTCTTCTTCCTTGGCTGCCGCGAGATTTCCGCTCGGCTCAATGAGCTGGAACTTCGCCTTCAGCCGCGTGATCGCGGCGAAATAGAGCGGATTGACGAGGATCGAAAGGATGGCGCCGGCGAGGATCAAATCCTGCCCCTCCTGCGGCAGGATTTTCAGGTTCACGCCGAGGGCCGCGAGAATGAACGAGAACTCGCCGATCTGCGCGAGGCTTGCGCCGAGCGTGAGTGCCGTCGCCACCGGATGCCGGAACAGGCGCACGATGAGAAAAGCCGCGAGCGGATTGCAGAAGAGGATCACGACCAGCGTCGCCGTGAGCGAAAACGGGTTGCGCAAGAGAATGGCCGGATTGAACAACATGCCGACCGAAACGAAGAAAAGGACGGCGAAGGCGTCGCGTAAGGGCAGCGACTCTTCCGCGGCGCGTTGCGAAAGCGTCGACTCGCTCAGGATCATGCCGGCGAAGAAAGCGCCGAGCGCGAACGAGATGCCGAATAGCTGCGCCGCGCCATAGGCGACGCCGAGCGCGATCGCGAGCACCGCGAGCCGGAACAATTCGCGCGAACCCGTATGCGCGACGTAGTGCAGAATTTCGGGGATGACGCGCTGCCCGACGACGAGCATCAGCGCGACGAAGGCAAACACCTTGGCAAGCGTAATGCCGACGGTGCGGAGGATGTCGTCGAAGGCCGCCGCGGTCGCCCCGCCCGCGTTGAAGACGCCGGCCAAAGCCGGGAGTAGAACCAGCGCGAGCACCATCGCGAGGTCCTGCACCACGAGCCAACCGACGGCGATGCGGCCGCGCTCGGTCTCCATCAGATGGCGTTCCTGCAGGGCGCGGGTGAGCACGACGGTGCTCGCGACCGAAAGTGCCAAGCCAAAGACGTAACCGGCGCCCGCGGGCCAGCCCGACAGCCGCGCGACGCCCATCCCCAACAGCGTCGCCACCAGCATCTGCACGAGGGCGCCGGGAATCGCGATCGCCTTGACGGAAAGAAGATCCTTCAGCGAGAAATGCAGGCCGACGCCGAACATCAACAGAATGACGCCGATCTCGGCGAGATCGGAAGCGAGCGCCTGGTCCGCCACGTAGCCCGGCGTGAAGGGGCCGACGAGCACGCCCGCCAGCACGTAACCGACGAGCGGCGAAATTCGCAGCCGGTTCGCCGCCGCCCCCAGAATGAAGGCGAGCACGATGGCGATGACGAGCGTTCCGATCAGCGGCGTGTGATGCGGCATGAACGGATGATACCGGCTTTATCGCACGCCGCCATAAAAGCCCCTGATTGGCGGCCCCGCCGTCTCGTGGAAGCGAACTTTTGCACGCCGGAGACGCCATGCTATACCGCGCGCGGCCGGCGCCGGTCCTC
Organism: Xanthobacteraceae bacterium; assembly: GCA_041491825.1. Lineage (GTDB taxonomy): Bacteria > Pseudomonadota > Alphaproteobacteria > Rhizobiales > Xanthobacteraceae > Palsa-892. Next base: position 4,428 of record JBGPVT010000051.1, read on the forward strand.
GCGGGCACCGCGCTTCTCGCGGGCGTGGCGGAACTGGTAGACGCGCGGGATTTAGGTTCCCGTGACGAAAGTCGTGGGGGTTCGAGTCCCTCCGCCCGCACCACTTCCGCGCCGGATTGGCATCAAACGAAGAGACTGGATCAATGCAAGTGAAAGAAACCCTCTCCGAGGGTCTCAAGCGCGAATACAAGGTGGTGCTGCCGAAGGCCGAGCTCGACGAGCGCGCGACCACGAAGCTCGCGGGCCTCAAGGACCGCGTGAACTTGCACGGCTTCCGGCCCGGCAAGGTGCCGATGCCGCATTTGAAGCGCGTCTACGGCAAGGCGGTAATGAGCGAGGTGATCGAGCAGGCGATCGCCGACGCCAATACCAAGATCGTCAATGACGGCGGCTTTCGGCTGGCGATGGAGCCGAAGATCACCTTTCCGTCGGAGGAGCCGTCGGTGATCAACGAGGTGATCGAGGGCAAGTCGGATCTCGCCTACACGGTCGCGATCGAAATCCTGCCGAAGATCGAGCTCGTCAATTTCAAGAACATCAAGCTCGAAAAGCCCGTTGCCCCGGTGACCGATGTCGAGGTCGATGAAGCGATCGGGCGCATCGCCGAGGGCAACCGCTCTTTCACCGCCAAGGACGGCAAGGCCGCGAAGGACGATCGCGTCATCATTTCCTTCAAGGGCAAGATCGGCGGCGAGCCGTTCGAGGGCGGCGAGGGCGAGGACGTGCCGGTCGTGCTCGGTTCCAGCCGTCTGATCCCCGGCTTCGAGGATCAGCTCATCGGCTACGGCGCCGGCCAGAGCGGCACCGTCAAGGTGAAATTTCCCGATGATTATGCCGCCGAACGCGTCGCCGGCCGTGACGCGGAGTTCGAGGTGACGGTGAAGGCGGTCGAGGCGCCCAATGCGATTGTGCTCGACGATGCGTTGGCCAATTCGTTCGGGGTCGAGTCCCTGGAAAAGCTGAAACAGCAGGTGCGCGAGCGCGTTTCGCACGAGCACTTCTTCGCCTCGCGGCAGAAAGTGAAACGCAAGCTCCTCGACGAGCTCGACAAGCTGCACAAGTTCGAGGCCCCGCCTTCGCTCGTCGAGCAGGAATTCCAGGGCATCTGGCAGTCGATCGAAAAGGACATGGAAAAACGCCGCACGACATTCAAGGATGAGGGGACGACCGAGGAGGAAGCGCGCGAGGAGTACCGGCGCATCGCCGACCGTCGCGTACGGCTCGGGCTTGTGCTTGCCGAGATCGGCGAGCGCAACAAGATCCAGGTGTCGAACGACGAGATTACGCGCGCGATCCACGACCAGGCGCGCCAGTTCCCCGGCCGCGAGCAGCAAATCCTGGAATATTACAAGCAGAATCCGATGGCGGTCGCCGAAATCCGCTCGCCCATCTACGAGGACAAGGTGATCGATTTTCTCCTCGAACTTGCCGAGGTGAGCGAGAAGCAGGTCGGCAAGGAACAGCTATTCGCCGAGGACGAGGAAGAAGAGGAAAAGACCGGCGCCAAGGGCAAGGGCGGCAAGAAGAAGAGCGCCAAGGGAGCCTGAGGGCCTTACCCTGCAAGCGCCCGCGCCCCATATGAGAGGTTGATCGGGTATGTTGACGTTTGAGAGATTCGCGCCCCTTTTGCGGGCGGAGGAATGACAATGCGGGATCCGGCCGAAACCTACATGAACTATCTCGTGCCGATGGTGGTCGAGCAGACCAACCGTGGCGAGCGCGCCTACGACATCTATTCGCGGCTCCTGAAGGAGCGGATCATCTTCATCACCGGTCCGATCGAGGACGGGATGGCGGCGCTGATCGTGGCGCAGCTTCTGTTTCTGGAAGCGGAAAACCCGAAAAAAGAGATCTCGATGTACATCAATTCGCCGGGCGGGGTCGTCACCTCCGGCATGGCGGTCTACGATACGATGCAGTTCGTGCGCCCCGCCATCTCGACGCTCTGCGTCGGCCAGGCCGCCTCGATGGGCTCGCTGTTGCTCGCGGCCGGCGAAAAGGGCATGCGCCACGCGCTGCCGAATGCGCGCATCATGCTGCACCAGCCGTCGGGCGGCTTTCAGGGGCAGGCGACCGACATCATGCTGCACGCGGCGGAAATTCTCGCGCTGAAGAAACGGCTCAACGAAATCTACGTGAAGCACACCGGCCAGCCGCTGAAGACGATCGAGGACGCGCTCGAGCGCGACAAGTTCCTCACCGCCGAAGGCGCCCAGGAATTCGGCGTCATCGACAAGGTGATCGCCAAGCGGCCGCTGGTCGAGGAAAGCGCCGCTGCCGCGAAGGGATAATTCCACGGTTGTGCGGACAGAAGAGGCTCGCCTTTCGGCCATAATCCGATTGTCAAAGAGCGCTTGCCGCATAGAATGACGATGCGGTGAGGGAGGGAAGTGATGTGCCGCTCTAAGGCCGTGGCGCTGGCTGTTGCGGTGCTCGGCGCGCTCGCCGGCGTTTCGCTGGCGCCGGCTTTCGCCGAAGTGCTGATCACAGAGCAAGAAGCGATGCGGCCCGCGGCCGCGCCGAAGGCCGATGAGGCCGCGCGCGGTATTTTCCGGGCACCGAAAATCTACGTGCTGTCGCCGCTGGAGGCGGTCACCTCGCCCTTGAATCTGAAGCTCAAATTCGAAAGCTTCGGCGGCACCAAGATCGACGAGGATTCGGTGAAAGTGATTTATCTGAAAAATCCTTCCGTCGATCTCACGCCGCGCTTGAAAAAGCATCTCAAGAGTAACGGCATCGAGATGGACGTCGCCGAAGCGCCGCCTGGAGAGCACCACCTCAAGATCGAGGTGAAGGACAGTGACGGCCATTTGGGAACCGCCGACGTCGTCTTCAAAGTGACGAAGTAACGGGCGGCGATTGGAGGGCGATAGCTTGTTTTGTCCGTTCTGCGCCGAGGAGATCAAGGATCAGGCGATCGTCTGCAAGCATTGCCATCGCGATCTCGCGGTTCAAAAGCCGCTCCTCGACGAGAACCAGGCGCTGCGCAAGGAAATCGAGGACCTCAAGCGGCAATTCAATAGCCTGCACAGGGCATCCTCCCTGCATCGTCCGGGCCGGCGGCCCACGGCGCAGGACGAAGCCTTTGCTTTTTCGCCGCGATATGTCGCCGTCTATCTCTTATTGCCGGTCCTGTTGCTGCTCGCCGCCCATTATCTGATCGTCATCCGGTTCGATATGCGGGAACTCGTGCTCCGCTTGGTTTCCATCGCCCTTTCGCTTCCGTTCGGTTTCGCTCTCTACTGGCGCCATCGCGCGAGTTCGCCTCTTCTGGCCGTTACCGCCGCGATCGTCGGCATTGCCGCGGTGGGCGGAATGCTCGCGGCGATCAGCATGATCGACGTGAACGTGCCGATCATCCCGCGCGACCGCAGGGAATGGCAGGAAGCGATCGAACAGGCGCTGAGCATCGGGCTCGCCCTGACCGCGGGCTACATGATCGCCCGCGTCGCGGAGAATCTGCTGTTCGGAGCGGAAGGCTCGCCGGGGCCGCTGAATGCGCTCGCCCGCTCGATCATTTCGGTGGTTGCGCCGGCGAGCAGCGAGCGCGATCTCAAGACGCGAATCGAATCGTTTCACCATGTGGTGTCGACGCTGATGGTGATCGCGACCACTTTGGGCTCGATCTATGCGGGTGTGAAAAGCGTCCTCAACTGAATGTGACCGCTGTCGCGCGCCTGAATCGGCGTTATTCGCCGCAATTTCCACACTTTACGCGTAGTTTTGGGCAACGAAGGCTCGCTTCGCGGAAATTCGGCATTATGTTTGCATTCCCGAAGACGAGGATTCGACCGAATTATAGGCGTTGGTAGCGTTAATGTATTCTTGATCCACCCTCGACTAGCATGCTTCGCTAGGGACGTGCTTGATAGGAGCGCTTCGCGGCCCGGGTGCCGCGCCCGGGTGAGGCCCGCGGAGCGACGGAGAGACGGAGATGAGCAAGGTCGGCGGCGAATCCAAGAACACGCTCTACTGCTCGTTTTGCGGCAAGAGCCAGCACGAGGTCCGCAAGCTCATTGCCGGACCCACCGTCTTCATTTGCGACGAGTGCGTCGAACTTTGCATGGATATCATCCGCGAGGAGAACAAATCCTCGCTGGTGAAGTCGCGCGACGGAATTCCGACGCCGAAGGAAATCCGCAAGGTGCTCGACGACTACGTGATCGATCAGGATCACGCCAAGAAAGTTCTCTCGGTCGCGGTGCACAATCACTACAAGCGGCTCAATCACGCGACCAAGCACAGCGACGTGGAGCTTGCGAAATCGAACATCCTCCTGATCGGGCCCACGGGCTCGGGCAAGACGCTCCTTGCGCAGACGCTCGCGCGCATTCTGGACGTGCCGTTCACGATGGCCGACGCGACGACGCTCACCGAGGCGGGCTATGTCGGCGAGGACGTCGAGAACATCATCCTGAAGCTGTTGCAGGCCGCCGACTACAATGTCGAGCGGGCGCAGCGCGGCATCGTCTATATCGACGAGATCGACAAGATTTCCAGGAAGTCCGACAACCCCTCGATCACGCGCGACGTGTCGGGCGAGGGCGTGCAGCAGGCGCTCCTGAAGATCATGGAAGGCACCGTCGCCTCGGTGCCGCCGCAGGGCGGCCGCAAGCATCCGCAGCAGGAATTCCTGCAAGTCGACACCACGAACATCCTATTCGTTTGCGGCGGCGCCTTCGGCGGCCTCGACAAGATCATTTCCGCGCGCGGGCGCGGCACCTCGATCGGCTTCGCGGCGAAGGTCTCGGCTCCCGAGGACCGCAAGCCCGGCCTCGTGTTCCGCGACGTCGAGCCCGAGGATCTCTTGAAATACGGCCTGATCCCGGAGTTCATCGGCCGTCTGCCGGTGATCGCGACGTTGGAAGACCTCGACGAAACGGCGCTGAAGCGCATCCTGGTCGAGCCGAAGAACGCGCTGGTGAAGCAGTATCAGCGCCTGTTCGACATGGAAAACGTCGACCTCACCATCCACGAGGACGCGCTGACCGCGATCGCGCGGAAGGCAATCGAGCGCAAGACCGGCGCGCGCGGCCTGCGGTCGATCATGGAAGGCATCCTGCTCGATACCATGTTCGACCTCCCGAGCCTGGAGGGCGTCGAGGAGATCGTGATCGGCCGCGAGGTGGTCGAGGGTGGCGCCCGCCCGCTTTACATCTACGCCGACCGCGCGAGCGACGCTGCCGGAGCGCCGGCGAGCGCTTGAAGCGTCTACGCGACTAAGCCGGAGAAACGATAAAGCCCGCGCGCGGGAAGTGCACGAGCACTTCGCCGACCGTCTCATCCATGCGGCGGATGACGATTTCGTCCGCCGATGAAGCGACGATTTCGCCCGTGACCGGAACGCGGCCGAAATCGTCGGGCGTCACTTTCACGCGTTGCCCGGGCTTGCGGCCGGCGGGATCGCGGGGATCGGCGGAGGCGGCAAGCGAGGGCTTTGCGGCCTTGGCGACTTCCAGCGCTTCCGCGGCTTTCATCGGCGTCGCTTTGCCGTGGCCGAGTGCTGCAATTCGAGCCATCCATTCGACAATCTGCGGATATTCGTTGAGCGGCGAGGTTTCCTTGGCGCAGTTCCGCGCGATGAACCAGACCGGGTGGTAGGCGGCGAGATCGGCGAGGCTCACTTCCGGGCCGAGCAGGAACGGCTTCGATTTCAGCATGTCCGTGAGCGCGCCGAACTGCGCGCGCAGCCGATCGACGAGGATCGGCCGCGCCGCTTTCAGCCGTGCGGCATTCAGTTCGCGCCCGGACATTTCACCGCGATCTTTCAAGAAGCCCTCGGGAAGCTTGTCGCCCATTTCGCCGAAGGCGACGCCGACGGCGGTGTCGAACATGGATTTCTCCGCCCACCAGGTGAGCGCGTGGGCGAGGCCCGCCTCGCCGTTCGGGTAAAGGCTCGGGGCCGGAAAGCGCCGCTCGACTTCGCGCAGAATGCAGAGCGTGTCGCAGTAAATGTCGGCGCCAATCTGCATCACCGGCGTGCGGCGATAGCCGCCCGTGAGCGGCATCAATTCCGGCTTCGGCATGACAAGCGGAATATGCACCGAGCGCCACGAAATGCCCTTCAGCCCGAAGGCGAGGCGCGCTTTCTCGGC
>JBGPVT010000052.1:0-10500 GCA_041491825.1 Xanthobacteraceae bacterium
CCCATTGCGGGCGCGGTGGAGCATCTGAACCGGCACAAGGTCGCGATCGAGCGTGGCCCGCTCGAACGCTACGGCGCCAAGGGCGCGGGCACGAGCGTCTATTTTCGCGATCCGGACGGCTCGTTGCTCGAATTCATTTCCTACGCGAATCCGAAGGCGTAAGGCATTGAACTTGGATTCAATTCGGCAACCGGAATCGGCTACCGCATGAGCAAAGCGCAAAATTACCAGGAACTGCCGAAGGATCTGCCGGCGCCGCAAGACGACGGCGCCGCCAAGCATCTTGCGGGCATGAGGCTGCCCCCGCTCGCTCTTGCCGCTACCGACGGCTCAAAGGTCGACTTATCGCAGCTCAAAGGCCGCACGGTCGTCTACGCCTATCCGCGCACCGGCGTGCCCGGAAAGCCCCTGCCGGACGGCTGGGACATGATTCCCGGGGCGCGCGGCTGCACACCGCAATCGTGCGATTTTCGCGATCATTTCGCCGAATTACGCAAAGTCGGCGTCGATCATCTCTTCGGCCTGTCGACGCAGGACAGCGATTATCAGCGCGAGGCTGCCCTGCGGCTGCATCTGCCATTCGCGATCCTTTCGGATGCCGATCTCGCCCTCACCAAAGCCCTGCGATTGCCTACCTTCGAGGTCGCAGGCATGACGTTATTGAAGCGCCTTACGCCCGTGATCGACGAGGGCAGGATCACGCACGTGTTCTATCCGGTCTTTCCGCCGGACAAGAGCGCGCAGGAAGTCGTCGGCTGGCTTCAGGCCGCCCGCTCCAAATAGGCGCGGATCTTCGCGAAGACCGAGCGGAACATCTTCGGCGTCAACGCACCCGTATTCGTGTTGTAGCGGGAGCAATGATAGCTGTCGAAGAGCGTGAATTTTTCCAGCCTATGCTCCGCCCCATGCGCGAATTTGCAGCGTGAAAGCCGCTCGCCGAAGGCGGCAAGCGCGGAATCGTGCGCGATCTTGCCGAGCGCGACGATCGCTTTGATGCGCGGCATCGTCGCGATCTCCGCCATGAGGAATTCCCGGCAGGTGCGGATTTCCTCGGGCGTCGGCTTGTTTTCGGGCGGCACGCAGCGGACGGAATTGATAATGCGGGCATCGACGAGTTCGAAACCGTCATCGGCCCGCGCCGCGTAGACGCCGCGCGCGAAGCCGAAATCGGCAAGCGTTCGATAAAGAAGATCGCCGGCATAGTCGCCGGTGAAGGGCCGGCCCGTCCGGTTGGCGCCGCGCAAGCCCGGCGCCAGGCCGACGATGAGAAGCCGCGCATCGCGCGGCCCGAAAGAAGGCACCGGCGCGTTGAACCAGTTAGGCTCCGCCTTGCGGTTGGCTTTGCGAAACGAGACGAGGCGAGGGCAGCGCGGGCAATCGCGCTCCGGCTCGCCGACCGGGCAGGCAAGCTTGCGCAACCTGCCTATAGTCGGCTGCGCCATTTTCTTCAGGCTTCTTCGGGATCCGGCTCGTAGGCGCGCGCGGGCGGCGTCGGCCCGCGGGAAATGAAGCCCGGCATCTGGCTGTGGCCGTGCGGCTGGCGCGCCTCGCGGGCGGCTTCCCGCGCCGCGCGCTCGGCGGGATCGCGGCCGACCTTGTCCTGCAATTCGACGAGATCCAGGAACTGGTCGGCCTGCCGGCGTAATTCGTCGGCGATCATCGGCGGCTGGGTCGAGATCGTCGAGACCACGGTCACGCGCACGCCTTTGCGCTGCACCGCCTCGACGAGGGGGCGGAAATCGCCGTCGCCCGAGAACAGCACGAGATGGTCGATGTGATCCGCCATTTCCATGGCATCGACCGCAAGCTCGATGTCCATGTTGCCCTTGATCTTGCGGCGGCCGGTGGAATCGGTGAACTCCTTCACCGGCTTCGTGACCACGGTGTAGCCGTTGTAATCGAGCCAATCGAGCAGGGGCCGGATCGAGGAGTATTCCTGATCCTCGATCAGCGCGGTGTAATAGAACGCGCGCAGCAAGTTCCCGCGCGACTGGAACTCCTTCAACAGCCTGCGATAATCGATATCGAAGCCGAGGCTTTTGGTGGTGGCGTAGAGGTTTGCGCCATCGATAAAAAGAACGGTTTTCTCTGCCTGTTGCACCATTGGAAATACTCGCCAAATGAATTGTGGTTTATGGAACGGTTGCTGAATGGTCGTAGCCGCTTACCTAGCAGAGGTAATGGGCCAAAACCATGGCACGGAAGTAGAATTTTCTTTCGCTTGCCTTGCAAACATGTAGACGGTATAGCCCCGGTAAATCCACGGACCAGAAGTTGCGGAGGGCCAGACGATGGCGCGCGTCACCGTCGAGGACTGTATTGATAAGGTAGAAAATCGTTTCGATCTCGTGCTGCTCGCAAGCCACCGCGCCCGCATGGTGTCGGCCGGCCAGCAGATCACGATCGAGCGCGACAACGACAAGAATCCGGTCGTGGCGCTGCGCGAGATCGCGGAAAAGACCGTTACCCCCGAAGATCTTCGGGAAGAGTTGATTCACACGCTGCAGAAATACACCGAAGTGGACGAGCCGGAACCCGAGGCGGTTCCGCTCATTCCGTCGGCTTCGGGCGGTGCCGCGAGCGGCGGCGAGTCCGAGGACAAGGATGTCCCCATGGACCGGATGACCGAAGAGGAACTGTTGGCCGGCTTGCAGGGTCTGCAGCCGCCGCCCGAGCAGCCCGCCGAGCCCGAAGTGGACGAAGAGGGCGAAGTCTGAAAATCCCCTCTATTTCCGAGGTTTCGACGGCCCGGCTGACGCCGGGCCGTTTTGTTTTGGCGGTTGGCCACCGTTAACGGGCGCGGCAATTCGGCCTTGCGCGCGAAGGACTGCGGCGCGATATGCTCGATCAGCGAAAAGCAAGATCGGCCGCGGGGGCGGCCGAGCTTGAACATCGGGTAGTAAGCGATTGGCCGCATTCGACAAACCGGGCGCACGCCGATGATGAGGCAATACGAGCTCGTCGAGCGGGTTCGCCGCTACAATCCGCAAACGAACGAGGAGCTGCTCAATCGCGCCTTCGTCTATGCGATGAAGGCCCACGGCAAGCAGACGCGCGCCTCGGGTGACCCGTATTTCTCCCATCCGCTCGAAGTCGCGGCAATCCTCACCGAGCTGAAGCTCGACGACGCGACGATCGCCGCGGCACTCCTGCACGACACCATCGAGGACACCAAGGCGACGCGCGCGCAGATCGAGAAGCAGTTCGGCAAGGACATCAGCGTGCTGGTCGAGGGGCTGACCAAGCTCAAGAAGCTCGATCTCGTATCGCAACGGGCCGAGCAGGCGGAGAACCTGCGCAAGCTTCTGCTCGCGATCGCCGATGATGTGCGCGTGCTCCTGGTCAAGCTCGCCGATCGGTTGCACAACATGCGCACCCTCAAATGGGTGCCGGAGGAAAAGCGCAGCCGCATCGCCGAGGAGACGCTCGACATCTACGCGCCGCTCGCGGGCCGCATCGGCATGCACGACATGCGCGAGGAGCTTGAGGATCTGGCGTTCCGCCAGCTTTCGCCGGACGTTTACCGCTCGATTGAAAACCGGCTCGCCCATTTGCACGACCCCAGCAAGGGCTTGATCAAGAAGATCGAAGGCGAACTCACCGAGGAACTCGCGAAAAAGAAGATCAAAGCCAAGGTCAAGGGCCGCGAAAAGCGGCCTTACTCAATCTGGCGGAAGATGGAGCGCAAGGCGATCGGCTTCGAGCAGCTCTCCGACATCTACGGCTTTCGCGTGGTCGTGCCCTCGATCGAGGACTGCTATCGCGCGGTCGGCATCGTTCATACCAAATGGCCGTTCGTGCCGGGCCGCTTCAAGGATTATATTTCGACGCCGAAGCAGAACGACTATCGCTCGATCCACACCACCGTCGTCGGCCCCGGCCGGCAGCGCGTCGAGCTGCAGATCCGCACCGCCGACATGAACGAGATCGCCGAATACGGGATTGCCGCGCACGCGCTCTACAAGGACGGCGAGGGCAAGCCGAGCGATATGCTCACGCGCGACTCCGGCGCCTATGCGTGGCTCCGCCGCACGATCGAGCTGCTCGACGAAGGGTCGAGCCCGGAAGAGTTTCTCGAGCACACCAAGCTCGAACTCTTCCACGACCAGGTGTTCTGCTTCACGCCGAAGGGGCGGCTGATCGCGCTCCCGCGCAAGGCGACGCCGATCGATTTCGCCTACGCCGTTCACACCGACGTCGGCAACAACGCCGTCGGCTGCAAGATCAACGGCAAGACCGCGCCGCTCGTCTCCGAATTGCAGACCGGCGACGAGGTCGAGATCATGACCGGCAAGGGGCAGCATCCGCCCGCCGCCTGGGAATCGATCGTCGTCACCGGCAAGGCGCGCGCCGCGATCCGCCGCGCCACGCGCGTTGCCGTGCGCAAACAGTATCTCGGGCTCGGGCGCAAGATGGTGGAGCGCGCCTTCGCGCGCGCGGCAAAGCCATGGTCGGACGAGCGTCTTGCCAAATCTTTGCCGCGGCTCGCGCGCGCGAGCGTCGAGGACGTGCTCTCGGCGGTCGGGCGCGGCGAGATCAAGGCCGAGGACGTGGTGCGCGCGATCAATCCCGATTGGCGCGACGAGCGCGAGAAGCGCGTCAAGCCGCCGCGCAGCGAAGGCTGGTTCGGGCTCGCACGCGGCGCTAGCCTGAAATTCCGCATTCCCGGCTTCCGCGGCAACAGCGCCGATCCGAAAGAGGAGGCGGCGATCCCGATCCGCGGCATCAATGGCGAATTGCCCGTGCGCTTTGCCCCGGAGGGAGGTGCGGTGCCGGGCGATCGCATCGTCGGCATCATCACGCCGGGAGAAGGGATCACCATCTATCCCATCCAGTCGCCGGCGCTGAAGGAATATGACGACGAGCCCGAGCGCTGGCTCGACGTGCGCTGGGACGTCGACGACGTCGCCTCGCAACGCTATCCGGCGCGCATTCTGGTGGCGGCGAAGAACGCGCCCGGTACGCTCGCCCAGATCGCGCAGATCATCGGCGAGCACGGCGGCAACATCGATAATGTCCGCATGGAGCGGCCCTCGCAAGATTTCACCGCGGTCACGATCGATCTCAGCGTCTATGATTTGAAGCATTTGAATGCGATCATTTCGCAATTACGCGCGAAGCCGGTGGTTTCCTCCGCCGAGCGTTTCAACGGATAACGGGCATTCCCCGGCAGGATGAAATGAGCAGCGTGCGGCCGATACGGCTCGGGGTGAACGTCGATCACGTGGCGACCGTGCGCAACGCGCGCGGCGGCCGCCATCCCGATCCGGTGCGGGCGGCGAAGCTCGCCATCGCCGCCGGCGCCGCCGGCATCACCGCGCATCTGCGCGAGGACCGCCGCCATATCACCGACGACGACGTGCGGCGGCTGAAAGCCGAGATTTCGGCGCCGCTCAATCTCGAAATGGCGGCGACCGCGGAAATGCTCGCCATCGCCTTGAAGACGCGGCCGCACGCCTCCTGCATCGTGCCTGAGAAGCGCAGCGAACGGACGACCGAAGGCGGGCTCGACGCGGCCTCCCAGCGCGATCACATTGCTTCGATTGCGCGCGAGCTGGCGGGAGCCGGTATTAAGGTTTCGCTGTTCATCGCGCCTGAGCCGCGCCAAATCGAGGCGGCGGTCGCCATCGGCGCGCCGGTCATCGAGATCCATACCGGCGCCTGGTGCGAAGCGGTCATGCAGGGCCAGGCGGACGCGGATGTCGAGTTCGAACGCATTCGCGCAGGCGCGCGCCAGGCGGCGAGCTTCGGGCTCGAAGTTCACGCCGGCCACGGCCTCGACTATGCGACGGCCGAGACGATTTCGGCGCTCTCCGAAATCGTCGAGCTCAACATCGGGCACTTTCTCGTCGGCGAAGCGATCTATTCCGGCTTCGAGCCCGTCATCCGCAGCATGCGCGCGGCGATGGACAAGGGCCGTGCGCGCGCCCGCGAGCGCGCCGCATGATTCTGGGCATCGGCTCCGACCTCACCGACGTGCGGCGCATCGAGAAGGTGATCGCGCGCCACGGCGAGCGCTTCATCGCGCGGATTTTCACGGAAAAGGAACGCGCGCGCGCCGAGCGCAAGAAGAACCGGGTCGAGACCTACGCCAAGCGGTTCGCCGCCAAGGAAGCCTGCGCCAAGGCGCTCGGCTCCGGTATGCGCGGCGGCGTGTGGTGGCGCGACATGGGCGTCGTCAATCTGCCTTCGGGACGGCCGACGATGCAACTCACCGGCGGCGCGCTAGCTCGGCTGCAGGCGATGACGCCGCATGGCTATGAGGCGAGGATCGACCTCACGATTTCAGACGAAGGTCCAATGGCGCAGGCGCTCGTGGTCATTTCCGCGGTCCCGAAGGCAGCGCTCGGCCAGTCGTCATTGCCCGGCGCATAAGCCCGGGCTATACGGGCGCCCCTGGGCGGCAGAATGGACCGATGCGATGAGTTTGACCGGACAAAAGAAACAGGAAAGCGGACTTTCGGAATTTCTACGCGTCGGCTTTCACGCGCTTCTGATTGCGCTCGTCATCCGCACCGTTCTGTTTCAGCCCTTCAACATTCCGTCGGGATCGATGAAGGCGACGCTGCTCGTCGGGGACTATTTGTTCGTTTCGAAATACTCCTATGGCTATAGCCGTTTCTCCGTGCCGTTCGCGCTGATCCCGTTTTCGGGACGCATCTTCGGGGGCGAACCGCAACGCGGCGACATCGTCGTTTTCAAACTGCCGAAGGACGATTCCACCGATTACATCAAGCGCGTGATCGGGCTGCCCGGCGACCGCATCCAGATGAAGGATGGGCAGCTCTACATCAACGACCAACCGGTGAAGCGCGAACGCGTGGCCGACTGGATTCCCGCCGACGGCGAGGGGGCGGGTCTTCGTATCAAACGCTGGCGCGAGACGCTGCCGAACGGCGTCACCTACGAAACGCTCGATCTCGTCGACAACGGCTTCTACGACAACACGCCGGTCTATCCGGTGCCGCCCGGACACTTTTTCATGATGGGCGACAATCGCGACAATTCGACCGATAGCCGCGTTCTTTCCGCCGTCGGCTACGTGCCCTACGAGAACCTCGTCGGCCGCGCACAAATCATCTTTTTCTCGATCGAGGAGGGTATCCACGCCTGGGAGGTGTGGACGTGGCCCTGGTCGGTGCGCTGGAGCCGCGTTTTCTCGTTCGTGCGATGAACGCCCGCAAGAAATCGCCTGCCTCGCTCGAGAAAAAAATCGGGCATCGTTTCAAGGACAAGAGCCTGCTCACGCAAGCGCTGACCCACGTCAGCGCGATCGGCGGCGGCAAGCTCAAGACCAGTTACCAGAGGTTCGAATTTCTCGGCGATCACGTGCTTGGGCTTGTGGTCTCCGATCTCCTGCTGCGCGAATTTGCGAGCGCGCAGGAGGGCGAGCTTTCGCAGCGTCTGTCCGATCTCGTGCGCAAGGAGACCTGCGCCGAGGTCGGGCTCGAGCTCGATCTCGGCTCGTATGTTTATTTCGGCCGGCACGAGTTGCAATCCGGCGGGCGGAAGAAGAAGACGATCCTCGCCGACGTCTGCGAGGCGGTGATTGGTGCCGTCTATCTCGACGGCGGCTATCAAGCGGCGGCGAAGTTCATCGAAAAATATTGGCGCCCGCGCGCGCTCGCGCCCGGCCGCGAATTGCGCGACGCCAAGACGCGGCTGCAGGAGTGGGCGCAGAAACAGGGCCTGCCGCCGCCGTCGTATCGCCAGGTGGAGCGCAAGGGGCCGGACCACAAGCCGGTGTTCCGGATCGCGGTCGAAGTCGAGGGCATCGCATCGGGCGAGGGCGTGGGGGCGACGAAACGCGACGCCCAACGCGCCGCCGCGGAAGCAGCGCTCCAGTCGCAAGGCATCAAGATCGAAGAGTGAGCGGATATGACGAAGGCAAGCGCGGGCGAAAGCGGGACGAAGCGCTGCGGTTTCGTCGCGCTTCTAGGCGCGCCGAACGCCGGAAAATCGACGCTGCTCAACGCGCTCGTCGGCTCCAAGGTCTCGATCGTGACGCCGAAGGTGCAGACCACGCGCAACCTCGTGCGCGGCATCGCGATCGCGGGCGAAACGCAGATGGTCTTCATCGATACGCCCGGCATTTTCGATCCGAAGCGGCGGCTTGACCGGGCGATGGTGTCGGCGGCGCTCGCCAGCGCCGCGGGAGCCGACATCGTGGCGCTCCTGATCGACGCGAAGAAGGGCCTCGACGACGAAGCGCGCGCGATCGTTGCCAAGCTCGCGAAGGTTCCGCAGCAGAAAATCCTGATCCTGAACAAGATCGATCTCGTGCCGCGGGAGCGGTTGCTCGGGCTCGCCAAGGAAGCGAACGAGCTGCTTACCTTCGAGCGCACGTTCATGGTCGCGGCGAAGAGCGGCGACGGCGTTGCCGCCGTGCTCGATTTTTTCGCCACGCATTTGCCGGAGGGCCCTTGGCACTACCCGGCGGACGAAATCACCGACCTGCCGCTGCGGCTGATGGCCGCCGAGATCACGCGCGAGAAGCTTTACCTCAGGCTGCACGAGGAATTACCGTATCAGTCGACGGTCGAGACTGATTCGTGGAAGGAGCTGCGCAACGGCTCGGTGCGGATCGAACAGACGATTTATGTCGAGCGCGAGAGCCAGCGTAAGATCGTGCTCGGCGAAGGCGGGCGTATGATCAAGTCGATCTCGATGGACGCGCGCAAGGAGATCGAGGGCGCGGTCGAGCAAAAAGTGCACCTGTTTCTGCATGTGAAGGTGCGCGAGGATTGGGGCGACGATCCCGAACGCTACCGGGCGGCGGGTCTGGAATTTCCGAAGGATTGAAATGGAGTGGACCGACGAAGGCATCGTACTCGGCGTTCGCCGTCACGGCGAGGCGCATACGCTGATCGAGCTGATGACCGCGGCGCACGGCCGCCATCTCGGCCTCGTGCGCGGCGGCGCCTCGCACAAGATGCGGCCCATTCTGCAGCCGGGGAACGGCGTGCGCGCCGTCTGGCGCGCGCGGTTGCACGAGCACCTCGGCTATTACGCGATCGAGGGAACGCGGCTCCGCGCCGAGCGGCTGATGCGCTCGGCGGCGGCGAGCTACGGCATCCAGACGCTCGCGGCCCTCTTGCGTTTGCTGCCCGAGCGTGATCCGCACGAGGAGATTTATCGCGCGCTTCTCGCCATCGCCGATCATCTCGACGAGCCGGGTTTCGCCCCGGCGCTGATCGTGCGCTTCGAATTGGCGCTTCTCGGCGAACTCGGCTTCGGCCTCGATCTTTCCAATTGCGCCGCGGGCGGCGGGGAATCCGACCTCGTCTATGTCTCGCCGAAATCGGGCAGGGCGGTGAGCAGCAAAGCGGGCGAGCCGTGGAAGGAGCGGCTCTTGTCGCTTCCCGCCTTTCTTCGCGGCGATGACGAGCAGCCGAGCCTCGGCGATATCGCCGCTGGCTTCGCGCTCACCGAATTCTTCCTCGCCCGCCACGTGCTCGAGCCGCGCGGGCTCGAATTGCCGGAGGCGCGCGCGGCGCTTATCGCCGCGCTCGCACGCGAGGCGGCCTGATCCGGCTTGTTCCCGGCAAATTCGGCTGATAGCGGTGAAGCATGGGAAAACGCGTGATTCCCCCCGGCCGCAAGGGGGAAGGCATCGAGATCGTCGAGCTGAAGAAGGCGCTTGAGGAGCGCTATCTTTCCTACGCGCTCTCCACGATCATGCACCGCGCGCTGCCGGACGCGCGCGACGGATTGAAGCCCGTCCATCGCCGCATCCTGCACGCGATGCGCCAGCTCCGACTCGATCCGAGTTCCGGCTTCAAGAAATGCGCCCGCGTCGTCGGCGACGTGATCGGCAAGTTTCACCCGCACGGCGACCAGGCGGTTTACGACGCGCTGGTGCGGCTCGCACAGAGCTTCGCGCAACGCTATCCGCTCGTCGACGGACAGGGGAATTTCGGCAATGTCGACGGCGATAACGCCGCGGCCATGCGCTACACCGAGGCGCGGATGACCGAGACCGCGCGGCTCCTGTTGGAGGGCATCGACGAGGACGCGGTCGATTTCCGCTCGACTTACGACAATGAAGACCGCGAGCCGGTGGTGCTGCCGGCGGCGTTTCCGAATCTCCTAGCGAACGGCTCGACCGGGATCGCGGTCGGCATGGCGACCTCGATCCCACCGCATAACGCCGCGGAACTTTTCGACGCGGCCCTTTACCTGATCGACAAGCGCTCGGCGAAGACCGGCGAGCTGTTGAAATTCGTCAAGGGGCCGGATTTCCCCACCGGCGGCATCATCGTCGACGATAAAGCTGCAATTCGCGAAGCCTATGTCACCGGCCGCGGCTCGTTCCGCGTGCGCGCGCGCTGGCACAAGGAGAGCACGGGCCACGGCACCTGGGTCGCGGTGGTGACGCAGATTCCTTATCTCGTGCCGAAGTCGCGGCTGATCGAGCGGATCGCCGAACTCATCAACGACAAGAAACTATCTTTGCTCGCCGACGTGCGCGACGAGTCGACCGAGGAGGTCCGCGTCGTC
>JBGPVT010000053.1:0-10453 GCA_041491825.1 Xanthobacteraceae bacterium
ATTGGCGAAGATGCCGTCAAAATGCTGATCCGGCAGATCGAGTTTGAGAAAATCCTGCTGCCACACTTCAGAGCTGCCTTGCGCGCGCGCCATCGCGACGAAATGCGCCGCACCTTCCAAACCGACCGCGATGTGGCCGAGTTCGGCGAAAACCTTGAGGTCGCGACCGGGCCCGCAGCCAAAATCCAGAATCGTAAAAGGCGGCTCGCCTTCGATGCGTCGCAACAGCGCGGCGATGTTCTGGTTGACGTCGTGATCGCGCGTGCCCGCCCGGAAACTTTCGGCGCGCTCGTTGTAATGATCGAGCGTCAGATCGCTGACTTTTTCAAGCTCTTGCGGATTGAGTTTCATGTTCGGTTCGGATCGCGTGCTCGTGCATAGGCGGCGGGCTAGCGATCCGCGCGTCCCGCGCGCCGGGAGAGATAAGCCGCGATTTCAGCCGCGGCGATGCAGAGCACCGCGGTGAGTGCGTATTCGGCGAATACGACCATTTGGGCGAACGGCCCGAGGTTACCCGTCCCGATCTGGGTTCCCGAGGGGAGAACCTCCCACATCCATTGCCCGAGCAGCGGGGCCACGCCCCAGCGCCAGGCGTGACGCGGAATCCAATAGCCGAGGACGGCCGACAGGATGCAAAGGGCTGGAATTGCCGCCAGCCAATACCAAACCCGAAAAGCGGTCGTCGAGTCCGTGGTCCAGACGACAAGAACAATCGCCAATGCACCCACGAGCGCCATGCCAATGAACAAGAGCGTATTCCGCATCGGCGAGTTCTCCCTCGCGCAGTCTTGAGAACTGGATAGGCCTTAATGAGTTTCGCACGCCGGAAGAAGCGGGGCCAAGACCTGCATCAAGGCACGCGCCGAAAGCCCGCTTTGCAGGATCATCGCCTTCCCCTACAAGGACGCGCGAACGAGGCGAATGAAGGGGCGTATTCCAGCATGGCCATCGAATTCAGGGGAAAAGTCGCGATCGTCACCGGCGCCGGTGGCGGCCTCGGGCGCGAGCACGCGCGGGCGTTGGCCGCGCGCGGCGCGAGAGTTCTCGTCAACGATCTCGGCGGCGGGCGCGACGGCTCTGGCGGCTCGGCCACCGCGGCGGAAAAAGTGGTCGAGGAAATCGTTGCTGCCGGCGGCGAAGGAATCGCCAACGGCGCGTCCGTCACCGATTACGCCGCCGTCGAAGGTATGGTCGCCGAGGCGATGAAAAAATGGGGCCGCGTCGACATTCTCGTCAACAACGCGGGCATCTTGCGCGACAAGACCTTCGCCAAGATGGAGATCGCCGATTTCCGCGCCGTGCTCGACGTGCATCTCATGGGCGCGGTCCACTGCACCAAGGCGGTGTGGGAGATCATGCGGGCGCAGAATTACGGCCGCATCGTCCTCACCACATCGTCCACTGGGCTCTACGGCAATTTCGGCCAGTCGAATTACGGCGCCGCCAAGATGGCGCTCGTCGGCCTGATGCAGACGCTCTCATTGGAAGGCGCCAAGCACGACATCCGGATTAATTGTCTTGCGCCCACCGCCGCCACCCGCATGACCGAAGGGCTGCTGCCGGCGGAGCTGCTCGCCCGGATGAAACCCGAGGCGGTGTCGCCCGCGGTCGTCTACCTCGCCTCGGAAGCCGCCCCCACGCGCGCCATTCTCTGCGCGGGCGCCGGCTCCTTCGAGCGCGCTTACATCACGCTCACGCCCGGCACCTTTATCGGCACCGGCAAGGACGCCGCCGACCAGGTCGCGGCGAACATCGAAGCGATCTCGAACCGGGCGGGCGACATCGTGCCCGCCAGCGCCATGGACCAGGGCCGCATCGAAATCACCAACGCCCAGGCAAAAGCGGGCTGAGAAAAAAACCGTGGACCAGGAAACCAAGGACCCGAGGCTTTACGCCCCGCTCGGCTCGTTCGCGGGCAAAGAGCCGCCGGCGCCCGCCTGGTTCCGGCAGGCGATCGAACAAAAGCCGGAGCGGGGCTTCGTCGAGGCCGCGGGCGCCAGGATCGAAACGCTCGCCTGGGGCGAGCGCGGCAAGCCCGGCATTCTGTTCATGCACGGCAACGGCGCCCACGCCGACTGGTGGAGCTACATCGCCCCCTTCTTCGCCGCCCACTATCGCGTCGCGGCGCTGTCGTGGTCCGGCATGGGCGGCTCCGATTGGCGCGAGCACTACACGCTGGATGCCTTCGTCGACGAGATGATGACGGTCGCGAAGCATACCGGCCTCTTCGATTCCGGCGAGAAGCCCGTCGTCGTCGGCCATTCCTTCGGCGGCGTGCCGACCATCGCCTGCGGGATGGCGCATGGCGAGCGACTGCGCGCGGCGGTCGTCGTGGACACGCCGCTATGGTCGCCGGAGGAGCGGAAAGCCCGGCGCGAAAAGCGCAAATCAAGCCGCGAGCCGCGTCCGAACCGCGTCTATCCGACCTTCAACGCCGCGCTCGCGCGCTTTCGGCTGGCGCCGATCCAGTCTTGCGATAATTACTTCATCGTCGATTACATCGCCCGCCATTCGCTCAAGCGCGTCGCGGGCGAAGGCGGCGAGGGCTGGACCTGGAAGTTCGATCCCTTCATGTGGCATCAATTCGAGCTGCCGAACCTCGCGCTCGAACTCGCCAAGATGAAGTGCCCGGTGGCGTTGATGTGGGGCAGCCGCTCGAAACTGATGTCGGGGAAGCTGCTCGAATACGTGCTGCAGGTGGCGCCGAAAGAAACGCCGAAGATCGAGATCCCCGACGCCGAGCATCACGTGATGATCGACCAGCCGCTCGCCTTCGTCGCGGCGTTACGCGGCCTGCTCGCGGGCTGGCCGCGTTAGAGCATGATCCCGAAAAGTGGGAACCGGTTTTCGGAAAGGATCATGCTCCAGCAAAATATTAGGGGCGCGCTCGTAAATCCAACTTATTCAGTGCGAACTGACTCCCCGCCTGTCGCCATTATTCTATACAGCCGCCTACCGGTTGCTTACAGACAAGTCCTTCGCCTCGGCAGTTGCTGAGCGCCTGTGCGACACTCCCGCCCATGCCATAACCGGCCTTGTCACCGGAACTGCCAGTCGTGATGTAAATGCATTCAGAGTCCCACGCGCCGAGTACCTTGCAGCCGCTGCCTCCAGAGGAAACGCAGCCATCCAACGCGCTCGCTTTGGCATCCTCTTCCGAATGCCGGATTCCCGAATAGCCGATGGCGGCGCGTGCCGTCCCTCCCCCATCTTTCCAGTTGGCACCGGCAACCGCGATCCAATCGGCGGCCGCCGATTCCCCGGCGTATGCGCCGCACGCGACAATGGTACCGATCGCCAAAATCGATATCCGGATCGTTTTCACGGTTTGCCCCCGATCTGCTTGACCCCCATGAGCGGACATCAGCGCGCGGTCGAGGGTTCCTCCGCATGAAAATTCAGACGCGCTAGGCGGGCTGCGCCTGTCTCACCTTCGAGACGATCTCGGGGATCGCCTCGCCGTTCGACGGGCCCATGATGTGCACCCCGGCGACACCCGGGATTTTCGAATATTGCTCGATCAATTCGAGCGCGATCTTGCGGCCTTCCACGGCCGGATCGGCGGCGCGCTCCATCCGCTCGATCACGCGGTCCGGCATCACCGTGCCGGATAGCCGCTCGCGCATCCAGCGCGCCGAGCGCGCCGATTTCAGCGCCGCGATACCCACCAGGAAATGCAGCTTGCCGGCGACGCCGTGCTGGGCGAGCCTGCGCATGTAGCGCGCGAGCAGGTCGGCATCCATGCAGAACTGGGTCTGCACGAATTCGGCGCCGGCGTTCATTTTCGCGATCAGCGCGTCGGGCTTCCAGCCGGCGGGCGGGTCGATCGGCGTGTCGGCGCCGCCGATGAAAAAATTCGCGCGGCCTTTGACCTTGCGGCCGCCGGGCAGTTCGCCCTGGTCGCGCAATGTCCGCGCCGTTTGCATCAGGCCGACGGGGTTGAGATCGAAGACGGGCTTCGCCTCCGGCTGGTCGCCCGCCGACGGATCGTCGCCGCGCAAAATCAAGAGGTTCCGCAAATTGAGCATCGCCGCGGCCATCAAATCGCTCTGCAGCGCGATCCGGTTCTTGTCGCGGCAGACGAACTGCACGATCGGCTCCACCCCTTCCGCCGCGATGATCGAGGCGGCGGTGATCGCCGACACGTGCGGTTGCGCGCTGGCGCCGTCGGTTACGTTGACGGCGTCGGCGAAGCCCACCAGCGGACGCGCGAGCTGAACGAGATCCTCGCGCGTGCAGGAAACGGGCGGCGTGATCTCCGCCGTGATGACGAACTGCCCGGCCTTCAGCCGGTCGCGGAATTTTTGCGGTTTCGCCCGCTGCGAGAAACCCGACATCGTCAGCGCGCCGCCGCTCGCTTAGGAACGCCGCCGATCGCGGCGTTGATCGCCGGCATCACCTTTTCCGCCATCAACACCATCGAGCGGCGTGCGAGCGCACGGTCGCCCCAGTCCTTGCCGGCATAGAGCAGCGTGCCGAAGTCGCCGACATTCTCGCGGAAGGCGAGCAATTCGTCGACGACTTTTTGCGGCGAGCCGTGAATGATCAGTTCCTCGCAAACGCCGTCGATGGTCACGGAATCGTCCGGTTGTTCGCGCGAAGTCTTGAACAATTCGATGCGGCCGTTCTTGATGAGCTTGGTGGCGAGCTGGCTGTAATAATAGCGGTAGGGGCTTTGCGCCGAGGTCGCGTATTCCCGCGCCGTCTTGTCGTCGTCGGCGACGAAAATGCTTTTCGCGACGCGCCAGTTGGCGGGATCGGCCGCCCGCCCGCCGCGGACGCAACCTTCGGCGTATTTCGGCCAGTGGCTCTTGACCCAGGCCGGCATCAGAAAGTTCGCCGAGATCGGATCCCAGCCGCGGGCCGCCGCTTCGGTCACGCCCTTCGAGAACGGCGCCACCGCCGTTACCACGATCGGCGGATGCGGCTTCTGCAACGGTTTCGGCAGAAAGCCTTGGCCGAGTTCCGGAATGAACTGGCGCTCGACCGCGATCGTCCAGTACTTGCCTTTGAGATTGTAGGGCGGCTCGCCGGCCCAGATCGCCAGCACCTGATTGATCGCCTCGAGAAACATCGCGTTGCGGTCGGCGTCGAGATTGCCGAACGCCTCGGCGTCGGACAGGAGCCCGCCCGGGCTGATGCCGAAAATGAAACGGCCGTCGAGGAGATGATCGAGCATGGCGATTTGCGAAGCGACCGCCGCCGGATGCGTGTTCGGCAAATTCACCGTGCCGGTGCCGAGCTTGATCCGCTTGGTGGCGTGCGCGAGCGTCGCGATGAACATCGCGCAGGAGGTGATGTTTTCCGCGCGATCCGTGGCGTGCTCGCCGACATAGCCCTCGTTGAAGCCGAGCTCGTCGGCGAGGATGAACGCCTCGCGGTCTTCCCGCAGCGACTGCCGCCAATCCTTGTCGAGCGGATGGATCGGCATGGTGAAAAAGCCCAACTGCATGAACGTCCCCGGTTTTGGCTGGCTTTTCGCGCCCGGCAATCCCCCGGCCGGCCCAAAAAACTAGCTGCGCGGCCTCTTCAAATGAAATAATATGTTCTTGGGATTAGGATTAGATTTTCTAATGGCCGATAAGCTCAGTCTGCATCAGGTCCGCGCCGTGATCGCCGTCTGCGAGGAGGGCTCGTTCACGCGCGCCGCATTGCGCGAAAATGCGACGCAGTCCGGCATCTCGCAGCACATCGCCGCGGTCGAGCACGCGATCGGCGTGCGGTTGTTCGAGCGCTCGGCCAAGGGCGTGCGGCCGACGCCGGCCGGCACCCGCTATTACCGGCGCTGCATCGAGGCGGTCGGCACGCTGCAGGCGGCGGGCGAGGAAATGCGCGCGCTCGCGGGCCGTGTTTCCGGCAATCTTCGCGTCGGGCTGATGCCGACCTTCACGCGCGCGGCGCTGGCGCCTGCGCTGATCGGCTACGTGCGCGATTACCCCGACGTGAAGCTGAAGATCGTCGAGGGCTACAGCGCCGTGCTCACCGACATGGTGCTCGCCGAGGAACTTGATTTCGCCGTGGTACCGACCTTCGAGGGCCGCGTCGGCCTGAAGTCGCGGTTGCTAGCGCGCGACCGCGAAATGCTGATCTCGGGCCGCGCGCGGGGCTTCACAGCGCTCGCGCCCATGCGGCTCGCCGATTGCGTGCCGCTGAAAATCGTTTTGCCCGGCACCCACAACATCCGCCGGCGAAACCTCGAGACCTACTTCCAGACCAACGGCATTCCGATCGAGGACACGATCGAGATGGACGCGATGATCGGCACGCTCGAATTCGTCGCCCGCTCCGATTGGGTGGCGGTGCTGCCGAGCCTCATCTGCATCAACGACGTCGGCCGCGGCGACCTCGTCGTCAATCCGATCGTCGATCCGCCGCTGTTCGCCGAATTCGTGGTGATTTCGCCCGCACGCCGGCCGCTCGGCGGCGAGGCAAGGCGTTTTCTCGAACGCATGGAGAAAGAGATCGCGCAGATCCGCGCGAGCTGGAAGGAAAAATTCCGTGCGCGCGGCCGCAAGGGTGCACGAAAACGCTAGTGCGAAATACTCGCCGGCGCGCCCGGCTGCTTTAAGGGGTGCGCGCGGGCGAAGGCGTCTTCCTTGAGACAAGCTTTCGCAATGCGCGCGATATTGGGATAGGGCTCGGGCCCGCGATCGAAAAACTCGCCGCCGACCGAATGGCTGACGAGGCAGATGTCGGCGAGCGTGATCGCGTCGCCGCAGCAATAGCGCCCCGTCTGCCCGTCGTTCGCGAGATGCGATTCCAGCGCCTTGTAGCCCTCGACGAACCAGTGCCGGATCCATTGCAGCCGCGCCTTCTCATCGAGCTTGAACTCGTGCTCGAGAAAGTTGCGAACGCGTGGGACGATCAATGGATGCGCGTCGCAAGCGACGATCTCGGCGAGCCCCCGCACCCAGGCGCGCGCCCGCGCCTCTTTCGGCAACAGCGGCGGCTTCGGATGAACCTCCTCGAGATATTCGAGGATGGCGAGCGACTGGAACAGGATCGGTCCCTTGCCGTCGTCGAGCGCGGGGAGAAGCATTTGCGGATTGACCTTGCGGAAGGCGTCGGTGCCCTGCTCGCCCTTGAGAATGTTGACGTGCACCACCTCCGTCTCGATCCCCTTGAGATTGAGCGCGATCCGCACCCGGTACGAGGCGAGCGAGCGCCAGAACGAAAAGAATTTCATCGCGGAACTCCGAGGGGTCAGGCGGCCGATTGCAGCGCGAAGTCGTATTTCACGTCATAGAAAGGTTTGTCGCTCGTCTCGCCGCTCGGCGTGCGCCCCGAGGACTTTTTCTCGAAATTGACGATCAACGGCTCCTTCACCCCGAAGACGACATCGGTGTCGATGTAGCGGTCTCCCGCCTGGAAGATGTGGGTGATGATGCGGTGATAGCCCGGCGCCTCGACGAGAAAATGGATATGGGCGGGACGCATGTGGCTGATCTTGGTGCGTGTCATCAATTCGCCGACGGTGCCGTCGATCGGAATCGTGTAGCCGATCGGCGCCACCGTGCGGATGACGTAGGCGCCGTCGGCGCCCGAGCGGTAGATCGCGCGGAGCCACGGGCCGTCCGTGTCGCGTTGCGCCTCGTAAAGCCCCTCGCCGTCGGTTTGCCACACGTCGAGGACGGCGCCCTTGATCGGCTTGCCGTCGAGGCCGCGCACGAAGCCGCTCACGAAGCACGGAATTCCCGGTGCGCCGTCCGCCATGTTGGCGCCGCTCGCGAGTTCCGGCGAATCGTGCACGTGAAACGGCCCGGTCACCGTCGTCGGCGTGGCGCCGGTGGCGAGCCGGTGGTTGATCGCGTCCACCAGCATCGAGACGCCGAGCACGTCGGAGGCGAGGATGAACTCCTGCCGCTTCTCGGTGCACATCTTGCCGGTGCGCGTGAGCCAATCGATGGCGGTCGCCCATTCCGCTTCGGTCAGCTCGACCTCGCGCACGAAGCCGTGCAGGTGCTTGATCAGCGAGGTCATGATCAGCCTGAGCCGCGGATCCGGAATGTTCTTCCACCGCTCCACCGCAAGGTCGGTGAGATTGGACTCCGTCACAAAAGGCATGGTTCGCTCCCCGCTCGCGTGATTTTTTCGGCCGCTCAGTTGGGCGCGGTCATTTCCGAGGCCATCACCGCGGCCTTGCGGCCCTTGGCTTCGGCGGCGGCGAAATTGAGCTCGACCTTCACCCCGTTCGGATCGAACACGAAGAGCTGGTAAAGGCTCTGGTCGTCGACGCGGCGCTCCTTGAATTCGATGTTCAGTTTTTTCAAATGCGCGATCAACTCGTCGAGGCCGCTGGCACGGAAGGCGACGTGGTCGATGACGCCCGAGCCCCGGGTCGCCTGCGATTCCTGGCCGAGATACTTCATCCGGTTGTCGGAAACCTTGCCGCCGCCGGTGGTGAGATGCAGCACGTCCTGGTCGCCGAGATAAAGCCAGTAGACCGGAAACTTGAAATCGGGATGCGGGCCGACCCTGAAGCCCAGCACCTTCACGTACCAGTCCTTGGTCGCCTCGATATCCTCCGCCTGGATCAGGAAATGCTCCATGAAGGAAAGCGGCATGGTATCCTCCTGTTGAACCCGTTGTTGTGCGTTTCGCGGTTTTTGCCCGCGATTGAAGCCATTTCGGAGGGAGTTTCGGCCCAACCGAAGATTCTGTCCAGGAGCAAGCAATGCCCGTCTATTGGGTTGCCCGCGCGAAGATCAACGATCCGGTCGAATACAAGAAATACACCGATCGCGTGCCCGCGATCATCGCCCGCTATGGAGGCAAGGCGCTCGCCCGCGGCGGCCGTTTCCGGATCATGGAGGGGCCGGACAAGTTTCATCGCTTCATCGTGATCGAATTTCCGACTTTCGACCAAGCCGTGGCCTGCTTTACTTCGAAGGAATACGACGAGGCGGCGGCCTTCCGCCGGAGCGGCGCCGGCGAGGTCGAAACCATCATCGTGGAAGGCGGCGACGCCACGCCCCGCTGAGCGCGGCGCAGCAAAAAAGCTTCGGAACGACCCTCTAGCGCCGGTCCGCCGATTACGCCTAAGATATTCCAAAATAAGATCAATGGGGAGGAGACCAAATGCTTGCTCAACTCAAGCACAAGATACTTGCGACGGCTCTCATCGCGGCCTGCGCGGCATTCGCCTGGGCAACGGGTGCTGCCGCCCAATCCGGCGAGCCGATCAAGATCGGCTTTAGCATGGCGATGACCGGCGGGCTCGGCCCGAACGGTAAGTCGGCGCTACTCGCCGAGAAAATTTGGGAAGAGGACATCAACGCCAAGGGCGGATTGCTTGGCCGTCCCGTCAAGCTGATCTATTACGACGATCAGACCCAACCGGCGACGGTGCCTGGCATTTATACCAAGCTCCTCGATGTCGATAAGGTCGACATCATCATGGGCGGCTACGCCACCAACATGCTGGCACCGGCCATGCCGGTCGTGATGCAGCGAAACAAGCTGTTCATCGGATTGCTGGGGCTCGCCGTGAACAGCGAGTTCAACTATCCGAATTATTTCGTGATGATTCCTTCCGGTCCAGATCCGAAGCCGTCCTTCACCAAGGGCTTCTTTGACGTCGCCATGGAGCAGGATCCGAAACCAACGACGGTTGCGATCGTCGCGGCCGACGCGGAATTCGCCGTCAATGCTTCGGATGGCGCGCGCGAAAATGCGAAGAAAGCCGGCCTCAAGGTCGTGTACGACCAGCGCTATCCCCCGGCCACGACCGACTTCGCGACGATCGTGCGCGCGATCCAGGCGACCAATCCGGACCTCCTCATCATCTGCTCCTATCCGCCGGATTCCGTCGGCATGGTGCTCGCGATCAACGAAATCGGTTTCAAGCCGAAGATGGTCGGCGGCGCCATGGTCGGCCTGCAGAACACCGCGATCAAGATGAAGCTCGGCCCGTTGCTGAACGGATTTACCAATTACGACTTCTGGCTGCCGGTGCCGAAGATGATGTTCCCCGGCAACGAGGAGTTCATGAAGAAGTATCAGGCGCGAGCGGCGGCGGAAGGCGTCGACGCGCTCGGGTACTACATGGCGCCCCAGGCCTACGCGCAGTTCCAGGTGCTGGAGCAGGCGATCACCGCGACCAAAAGCCTCGACGACCAAAAGCTTGCCGATTACATCCGCAACAACACGTTCCAGACCGTTGTCGGCTACGTGAAGTTCGGCAAGGGTGGCGAGTGGGCCGAATCGCGGGTCGTGCAAACGCAATTCCAGACGGTGAAGGGCAACGACATCGAACAGTTCAGGAATGCTGCTTCACAGGTCGTCGTCTCGCCCTCAGGATTTACTTCAGGCAAAGTGATCTATCCCTTCGAAAAGGTAAAGTAGCCGGTTCTAGATAGAAGTCGGAAAGCCCCGCGCGGACAACTGCCTCGCGGGGTTTTCCTTTTTCGCAATCGCGTTTGCGCGAGCCTTCAAAGGCCGAGATAGAATTTCC
>JBGPVT010000054.1:0-10450 GCA_041491825.1 Xanthobacteraceae bacterium
CCGGGTATTTCACGCGGCTTACCTCGCGGCGCATCCCGATGCCGTGAACGAACGCAAGGCCGTTCTTCTGAAGATCGATCCCGCGGCTTTCCAGGCGGCTTGCACGAGTCTGGTCGGAGCCGATCTCGTTCCTTCGCTGCAAAAGCTGGGTGTTCCGGCGCTCGTTATTTACGGCGAACTCGATCAAGCGACGCCGCCGGCGCTGAACAAGCTGATTGCTGCGCGCGCGCCCGGCGCGCGTTTCGTCGAACTCGCCGGTTGCGGGCATTGTCCGCCGCTCGAACAACCGCGAGAATTTCTGGCGGCAATCGGCGAATTCTTGAACAGCCGATAAGAATCGACAGATGTTGCCCAAAGGCATGGGCGGCGTTTAGCGGGGAGGCGAGGCCAGGAAATCCTCGTGGCGGACGAGGCAGGAAACGCCCACGGCCTTGCGCGCCGCCAGCCAATCCGCGATTTCTTCGGCCGGCACGTCGCCGGTTTCGCCGACAGCTTTGGCCCAGCCTTCGGCGAGCATCGCGATCAATTTCGAATCCGCGGGTCCAAGCCGCCAATCGCTGCGGCCCCGTTCGATCCCGTAGCCCGCCGAAGCGAGTTGGTCCGCCATCAGTTTCGGGGCGCGCGATCCGGCCGAGGGGCCGAAGCCCTTGTCGCCGCCGAAATGCCTCTCGAATGCGGTTTTCATTCGATGATCGGCGGGATGCGGCGGAGACCACTCGGCGACACCGTCGTGATTGAGGGCGGTGTAGAGCGGAAGCCCGGCGCGCGCGAGCGCGGTGACAAAGCGCTCGATCCATACCTCGGACACGAGATCGAACAAGGCGGCCGCCGTCACCAGATCCGGCGAGGCGTCGCCCCAGGCCGCGGGCTCGGCCGCGAGATCCGCTTGGCGGAGTTCGATCAACAGCGATTTTCCGCCCTTGGAGATTTCCAGTCCGGTTGCGACCGCGCGCGCGGAGTCGGCCCATTCTGCGATGGCCTCAAAAGCGGCGGCCAGCAGCGCGGGATCGTGATCGATCAAAATCCATTGCTGGCGGGCGGGCAGGACGGGTGCCACTGCGCGTAAATTGGAGCCGGCGCCAGCGCCGAGATCGGCGACGAGAACATCTTCGCGGTTCGCGAAACGGGCGGCGAGCTTCGAAAGCAGCGCTTGATTTCGCGAGCGATGATCGACGGCCTCGCGCAACGCCAACCAGTCCGGTGAGAAGCCGCTCATGCCGTCGCCATTTCAAGCGCGGCGGCGATCTTGGCGGCGGTATCCCGCCAGCGCGGGAAGCTCTT
Source organism: Xanthobacteraceae bacterium (assembly GCA_041491825.1). Classification (GTDB taxonomy): domain Bacteria; phylum Pseudomonadota; class Alphaproteobacteria; order Rhizobiales; family Xanthobacteraceae; genus Palsa-892. Next base: position 1,282 of record JBGPVT010000054.1, read on the forward strand.
TGCATGCTCCCACGCCGCATCCGACCGCTTCTCGATCTCGGCCGGGTTCGAGAGAAGGCGGCGCAAGGCGGCGGCAAGCCGTTCCGCATCGCCGGCGGGCACGAAAACTCCGGCGGCCGCGGGCACGGTGGAAACGGCCGCACTTCCGCTGCAGGCTACGACCGGCAGCCCGCGCGCCAGCGCCTCGGCGAAGGCCATGCCGTAGCCTTCAAAATGCGAAGGCAAGACGAAGAGCGTGGCGCGATCGTACTCGGCCTCTAGACGGTCTTCGTCGAGCGTGCCCAGCAGGCTGACGCGCTCCTCAAGCTTTGTCTGCACGATGCAGGCGCGCAGTGCCGCCGTTTCATCCGTATCGCGATCGAGACTGCCAATGATGCGGCAGTCCCAATCGAGTCCGGCGATTCCCGCGAGCGCTTCGACGAGGATACGGAAGCCCTTACGCGGCGAGACGGCGCCGACGCTCAGGAGTCGTGGTGCGCCGTTGCTGCCGCGCGCGCGCGGCGCGGGCTCGGTACCGGGCTCGGCGACGGTAACGCATTCGATCGCCACGCCGAAATCCGATACGAGCAAATCCCTGGTCGCCGCACTCGTCACCACGACACGAACCGCATGCACGAGTGCCGCGCGCTCGCTCTCCCGGAAATAGGAAACGCGTTCGGGCGGCAGCCCGGTCTCGAAGGCGAGCGGGTGGTGCACCAGTGCCACATAACGCCGTGGCACGCGAACGAGGATTTTCGAGGGGATCGCGCCGAAGGCAAGGCCGTCGAAAAAAACGGGGGCTTCCTCGGAAGTCGCGGCAAGCAGCTCCTCGGTTTTCCGCAGGCTCGCCCCGGAGGGCGAGGGAAAATCTCCCGGCAAGGCGAGCACGCGCACGTTCCAGCCGAGATGTCGGAGCTCTTCGATGATGCGGCGATCGTATCGATAGCCGCCGGTGGAAGTCGCAAGATCGCCCGGAATCGCAAAGACGGCTTCACGCACGAGCGACCGGTCCCTCGTACCAGGCGCGCGCCACATGCGATTCGTGAAGCGTGACGCGAATGCGCGTGACCGTTTCGGAATCGGCGCCAAGGCTGCCTTTACGCACGGCGTCCTGCAGCCGGTCGAAGATATGGCGGCAGAGCGCTTCGGTCGTGCTCCTCTTGCCCGCGAACTCCGGTACATCATCGAGATTGCGATAATTGAGCGGACCAAGCGTGGCCTTCAGCACGTCGTGGGCGGCGCCGATATCGACGACGACGTCGTGCGCGCCGAGCTTTTCGCAGAAGAACGCGACATCGACGACAAAGGTCGCCCCATGAAGCTTCTGCGCCGGGCCGAAGAATTCGCCCTTCAAGCTGTGGGCGATCATGATGTGGTCGCGGACCTCGACGGCATACATGGCAAATGACCTCGATGAGCTAGGGCTATTTCAATAGCGCACGAGCGCGCCGATACCGGCGGCACCGCGCGCGAACAGGCGCGGAAGATGCCGCGGCAGTTCGGCGAACGGAATTTCTTCTCCGAGCAGGGCGTCGAGCCGCTCGTCGACAAGCAGACGTGCGGCGGTCTCCAGCCGCCGACGCCGCGTCCAGCGCGGCCGCCGCGAGCAAGCGATATCGCCGACCTGACTCGAAACGAGCTTCAGGCGCCGGGAGTGGAACGCCCCGCCCAGCGATACTTCGCAAGCATCCTCGCCGTGCCAGCTCGCTTCGACGACCGTCGCCTCGTCGCCGGCGCACTCGAAGGCGAGCGACAAGCCAGCTTCGGTGGCGCTGGTGTGAATCACGAGATCGGCGTCACGCGGAGCGGAGCCGGGGTCGGCGAAGGCGACACCCAGCCGTGCCGCGACCGGTCCCCGCGCCGGATCGATATCGACGGCGGTCACCTCGGCGCCCGGGAGCCGCACGGCTAGCGCTGCCACCAAGAGGCCGACGATGCCGCTGCCGATGATCACGATACGGTCGCCGGGCGCGGCATTGCCGTCCCACAAAATGTTCAAGGCCGTCTCCAGATTGGCCGTGAGCACCGCCCGCCTTGCGGGCACTCCTTTTGGAATCGCGACCACGTTGTCCGCTGGAACCACAAAACGGTCCTGGTGCGGATACAAAGCGAATACGTGTTGCTTGAGGAGCGGCTTCGGACCGGCCTCGATTTCGCCGACCGCCGCGTAGCCGTATTTGACCGGAAAGGGAAAGTCGCCTGCCTGCGCCGGCGCCCGCATGCGTTCCCATTCGCTTTTCGGCACGCGTCCCTCGAAGACGAGGCGCTCGGTCCCCCGGCTCAACCCCGAATAAAGGGTGCGCACCTGCACGTCGCCGGGACCGGGCAGGGGATGGGTAACCGTGCGAAGCTCGGCTGCCCCCGGCGCGACATACCAGAGGGCGCGGGCTTCCACGGTATCGAGCCGATGGTCGGATGCCTTCACGGGACGCTCTCTTGGCATGACGGGGCGGCTTACGCCAAGCCGCACCATGATTGGGCCACGGTCGGGCTTATTCTGCGCCATAAGACGGCTTGGCCTATGGGCGGAACGGGGAAAATCTGCTTTAGACGGCGCAACTTTGTCCTTGGTCCGCGGTCGGATCGCCGCGGCATGCAATGGGGCTGGAAGGGCCAATTCCTTGTCTCTCGAACCGACGATCGCGAATGCGCCGGAAACGCTCGCCGCGCAGACCGGCGAGCTGACCCCGACCGCGACGCAGACGCTTGCCGTGCTTGCCCGCCGGCGGCGGATTTTCAGCGCGCTCTGTCTCCTCACGCTGATTTCGATGGATATCTGGCTCGGAACCATACTCGCCGCCGATGGTTTCGGCTTGCTCGACTGGTTGATGCTCGCCGCGTTTCTCATTACCGCGCCCTGGTTCGTGATCGGCTTCTGGAATTCGGCGATCGGTTTTTCGATCCTACAATTCGCGCGCGACCCGAACGAGATCATTCTGCCCGCCGCGGTCAAGGCGGGGGACAACGATCCGATCTTCGCGCGGGTTGCGGTTTTGGTGACGGTTCGGAACGAAGATCCGAAACGCGCATTCCGGCGCCTGCGCACGGTCAAGGCCAGCCTCGACGCCACCGGCTTCGGCGACCAATTCGATTATTTCGTGCTGAGCGACTCCTCGCGCGCCGATGTCATCGCCGCCGAGCGCGCGGCCTTCGAGGCATGGCGGACGGAATTTTCCGATCCCAACCGCCTTGTCTATCGCCGGCGCGAAAACAATGTCGGCTTCAAGGCCGGCAATCTGCGCGATTTCTGCGAACGCTGGGGCAAGAATTACGAGATCATGGTGCCGCTCGATGCCGATAGCCTGATGACGGGTGCGGCGATCGTGCGGCTCGTGCGTATCATGCAAGCGAACCCGCTGCTCGGAATCTTGCAAAGCCTCGTCGTCGGCATGCCGAGCCCGAGCTTCTTCGCGCGCACCTTTCAATTCGGCATGCGGCACGGCATGCGCTCCTTCACCTCGGGCAGCGCCTGGTGGCACGCCGATTGCGGGCCGTTCTGGGGACACAACGCGGCGGTGCGGATCGCGCCGTTCACCGATTATTGCCGGCTGCCCGAGCTTTCGGGCCGCCCGCCCTTCGGCGGCCCCATCATGTCGCACGACCAGATCGAGGCGGTGCTGATGCGCCGTGCGGGCTTCGAGGTCCGCGTGCTGACGGAGGAAGGCGGCAGCTACGAGGAAAATCCGCCGGCACTGCCGGATTTCGCGCGGCGCGACCTGCGCTGGTGCCAGGGCAATCTTCAATATCTGAAGCTTGTCGGCTTGCCCGCGCTGTTTCCGACGAGCCGCATGCAGATCGCGATGGCGATCCAGATGTTTCTCGTCTCGCCCGCGATTGTCCTGTTCCTGATTTGCGCGGCGATTGCCGCAGCCCTTTTCCCGCCTGGCGCCGCCTTTCCGGCGGCATCGGCGCTTGCCTTCTATCTCGCCTTTGTCGCGATGTATCTGTCGCCGAAATTCTTCGGCATTGCCGACGCGCTTCTTCGCTCGCCGCGGCGCTATGGCGGCGTTGGGAGAATTCTCGCCGGGGGCTTGGTTGAGACGATCTTCACGTTTCTGCTGCTGCCGGTGTCGATGTTCAATCAGACCCTGTTCATGGTCGGCCTACTGCTCGGCCGCAACGCCGGATGGGACGTGCAGCAGCGCGACGGCTATCGCGTGCCGTGGATGGACGCTGCCCGCGGTCTGTGGCCCGCGACCTTGTTCGGGCTTCTTGTGCTCGGCTTCCTCGCCTTCACGGCGCCCGCGGCGATTCCCTGGTTTCTGCCTTTCCTCGGCGGGCTCGTGCTTTCGATTCCGTTCGCCGTCTTCACGTCCTTGCCTGAGGTCGGCGCCGCCGCGGTGCATTGGCGGCTTTGCGCCATCCCCGAGGAATTCGAAACACCGGCGGAAATCTCGGCGCTGCTCGCCCCCGACGCGGACCATTGAGCCTTCGCGATGCGCGAGGCGTTCCGAACGCTCTCCGGTGTCCTGCGCTCGCTTCGCATCTACTATGGCGACCGCGCGCGGCGGCGCGCGATGGACACGCTCTATCGCCGGTTTCTCAGGCCTGGCGACCTTGCCTTCGATGTCGGAGCCCATGTCGGCGACCGCGTCGCTTCGTTTCGTCGCCTGGGCGCCCGCGCCGTCGCCGTCGAGCCGCAACCCGCGCTCGTGTTCACGCTGCGCCTGCTCTATGGCCTCGACCCGAAGGTCGCGATCGAACCCGTCGCGCTAGGGCGCAAAGCCGGGACGATCGAACTCAAGCTCAATCCGCCGAATCCCACGGTCGCGACCGCGTCGAAGGAATTCATCGCCGCCGCGGAAGGCGCGGTCGGGTGGGAAGACCAGCATTGGACGAAGACCGCGGTTGTGCCGTTGACCACGCTCGATGCGCTGATCGAGCGTCACGGCTTGCCGCGTTTCGTGAAGATCGACGTCGAAGGATTCGAGGACGAAGTGCTCGCCGGCCTCACCCGGCCGCTGCCGGCGCTTTCCTTCGAGTTCACCACCATTCAGCGCGAGATCGCTTATGCGGCGATCGAGCGCCTCGTTCGCGGTGCGCCCTATGCGTTCAATGCCGTGCTTGGCGAGAGCCAGGAACTCGTTCATGCCGAACCGCTCGATTCGCAGGGGATTTCCCGCTGGCTCGAAGGCCTGCCACCGGAGGCCAATTCCGGCGATATTTATGCTTGCATCGACCCGGTGCCGCTCCGGCTCGCGGCGGTAAAATCCGCGTGAGCCCGCGCGCGGCAAAAGGTTCCAGCCGATCCGGCCAAGGGGTATAGGCCGCGAAAGCGAGCGGGCTTATATAGGGTAAAAATTCGCCGCGTCTTGTTTTTGCGAAAGAACGGGAGGCCGTTTTGTCCGATCCGATTCCCTACCGCCGCGAGGAAAAGGGCGCCCAACCGCCGAGCCTCTGCCCACCTTATGTGTCGACGGTCAAACGCGCGCCGCGGCAGCCGCTCGTTCTCATGCCGCACACGCTTTCGGAAGTGACGGGCCCGGTCTACGGGCACGATAAAATAGTGCCCGAGGATTCCGATCTTACCCGCCAGCACAAGGGCGAGCCGCTGGGCGAGCGGATCATCGTCTCGGGGCGCGTGCTCGATGAGTCCGGCCGTCCGGTGCCGCGGACCCTGGTCGAAATCTGGCAGGCGAATGCCGCCGGCCGTTACATCCATCGCGGCGACCAGCATCCGGCGCCGCTCGATCCGAACTTCACCGGTGCCGGCCGCATGATGACCGACGCCGAGGGCCGCTACAAATTCATCACCGTGAAACCCGGCGCCTATCCGTGGCGCAATCAACCGAACGCCTGGCGTCCCGCGCATATTCATTTTTCGCTGTTCGGACCGAGCTTCCTCACGCGGCTCGTGACGCAAATGTATTTTCCCGGCGACCCGCTGATCCCGACCGACCCGATCTACAACAGCGTTCCCGACCAAAAAGCCGCCGCGCGCATGGTTTCCCGCTTCGATCCCGAAACGGCCGTGCCCGAATGGGCACTTGGTTTTTGCTTCGACATCGTGCTCCGCGGGCGCGAAGCGACCCCGATGGAGCGCTGAACGTGTCCGGTCAGACTCCTTCGCAGACCGTCGGGCCCTTTTTTGGCTACGCGCTGCCCCGTGAAGGTCACGAGGTGCTCTTTACAGATACCACGCTCGGCGAGCGGATCGTGATCGAGGGCAGGGTGCTCGACGGCGACGGCGCGCCCTTGGGCGATGCCTTGATCGAAATCTGGCAAGCGAACGCGGCCGGCCGTTACGATCATGCGGACGACCGGCAGGAGAAGCCGCTGGATGCCGCCTTCCACGGCTTTGGCCGCTGCCCCACCGACGAAAGCGGGCGATTCCACTTCCGCACCATCCGGCCTGGCCCGGTTCCCGGACCCGGCAACACGCTGCAAGCGCCGCACATCAACGTGACGGTCTTCGCGCGCGGCATGTTGAAGCAGCTCGTGACGCGCATCTATTTCGAGGGCGAGCGTTTGAACGCCGACGATCCGATCCTCGGCCTCGTCGGCGAGCCGGAACGCCGCAAGACCTTGATCGCGAAGCGCGGAAACGGAAAGAACAACACCTATATTTTCGACATCAGGCTGCAAGGGCCGGGCGAAACCGTCTTCTTCGAAGTCTGAGCGGGTCCGCGCGAGAAATCTGGAAATGAACGATCAGCGCTTGATCGAGAAATCGGACTTGAATTCCTGAATCTTTCAGCGCGCGGCGGCAATCAACGCCAAGAGAATTTCCTCTCCCGCGCGGTTCAGAGTTTTGATCGATGGAGATTCGTTCTTTCGCCTCCGCGGCTTGCCGGGACGTCGCCCGCGGGGCCACGGAATATGCACGAAGACGACCAGTTTCGGCGTATCCATTCTCCGTGTGGCGTCGAGGGCATGAAAAAACGCGGCATTGCAGATGTAGCGGCCGGCATCGGCGGATAATTTCGCTTTCACGCCCGCCCCGCGCGCGGCCGCAAGCAGGCGGTGCACTGGCGCGCGCGCATTCAGGATTTGAGGGCTGCCCGCGGCCAGCGAATGATGCGCCGGCTTTTCCCCGGCGGCGTCCGGATGAATGCCGCTCGCGACATTCGCCGCGCGCGTCTCGATGCGCATGAAAGGCGTGCTCCCGGCGAGGCCGAACATCAGAACGGCGTCGGGTTTTTCGGCTTTCAGCACTTCGGAGAGAGTCGAAAATACTTCTCGATAGACCGTTGGAATGACAGCGCCGATGATCTTCACGCCGTGCGAGGCGGCCCTTCTCGAATGCGCGACCGAGAGCGCGAGCTCTCCGCTTGGATTTTTCGCGGCGCCGGGAAACGGTCCGAAACCCGCGACCAGAACCTTCAGCCGCGCCATCAGAGTCCGAGGAGCTTCGCGATCTCGTCGGCCGCGAGCGCGGGCGGAAGTTTTCCCTCCTTCACCGCGCTCTCCAGCGCCGGCAATTTCGCCTTGAGCTTGGGATCGCTGCGCAGGCGCTCCTGAATCCGCGTCTCGATCAAGGACCACATCCAGCGCACCTGCTGCTCGCGGCGCTTGGCGTCTAGCCCGCCTTTTTTCGCGAGCTTTTCGCGGTGGACCTCGATTGCGTGCCAGAGCTCCGCGATGCCTTCGCCGGCGAGCGCGGAATAGGTCAAAACGGGGGGCGCCTCTGCCCCGCTCGCCAGAATATGCAGTGCCGCCTTCAGCGATGCAGCGGCGGCCTTGGCGCGCGAGAGATTGTCGCCGTCGGCCTTGTTCACCGCCACCACATCGACGAGTTCCAAAAGGCCCTTCTTGATGCCTTGCAGCTCGTCGCCCGCGCCCGGCAACATGAGCGCGAGGAACGTGTCGGTCATGCCGGCGACCGCGATCTCCGACTGGCCGATGCCGACGGTCTCCACGAGCACGACGTCGTAGCCCGCCGCCTCGCACAACAGCATCGTCTCGCGCGTACGCGCGGCGACGCCGCCGAGCGTGCCGGCCGCGGGCGAGGGGCGCACGAAGGCACGCTCCTCGGCGGCAAGCTTTTGCATGCGGGTCTTGTCGCCGAGAATCGAGCCGCCCGTGCGCACGGAGGAAGGATCGACCGCGAGCACCGCGACGCGCTTGCCACGCTCGGTCAGGAAAGTCCCGAGCACGTCGATGGTCGTCGACTTGCCGACGCCGGGCGCCCCGGTGATGCCGACGCGGATTGCCTTGCCCGTGAAGGGCAACAAAGCCCGCAACAGCTCTTGCGCCTCGGCCCGGTGCTCGGGTTTTTTCGATTCCACCAGCGTGATCGCGCGCGCGAGCGCCGCGCGGTCTCCGGCGCGGATCTTCTTGGCAAGCGTGGCGTCGGTCTTGTTCATCGAATGGGAATCGTCGCGCAACAGAAGCCTTCTCTACCCCTCTTCGCGCGCGCGGAAAGCCGGCGCAAGTCCTATTCGTCCTCGTCGGATTTCGGGCGCTCGCCCGCGAAAATCTTCTTCGCCTCGTCGGTGAGATAGGGCTCAAGCGCGGAAAACGGTACGAAGATCGTATAGGACCCCTCGACATAGGCGCCGATCCCGTAAGGGGAAAAATGAAACGTCATCCCCGACGCGCGGCCGGTGACGGTGGAGGGAGCAAGGCTCGGGGCGCCCAGCGTCGAAAAGTCGGGCTTGATCGGCTCGAGCCAAGGGTCGGTCGCGGGATCGTCGATCGGGATGTCGCGCTTCTTCTTTTCCGCGACGATTGCGTCGCGCACGAGTTTGGCGAGCGCGGTCGCCGTCGGCGCGTCCTTCGCGGTTTCACGGAACAGCGTCTGCATGTCCGCGCGGCGATCCTGCTTGCTGTCCCACAGGAGCGTGTCGAGCAGGCTATTGGGATGGGCGCCGCCGGTATATTCGCCGCTATCGATCAAGACGCTGACATAGGGGGCGGCGGCGACGCGCAAACGGTAGTTGCGATCGAAGGTCCAGGGATGGTCGCGGAAGGAAGGACGGTCCGCCTGCCATGCGGTATGCGCCTCTTTTCGGTTTTCATCGGCGTATTTTTTGGCGCCGGCTAAGAGCGTCGCATAGAGCTTCGGATAAGTACGCAATTTCTTCTCGATGCTGACTTCGATTTCGACATAGGAGGTCTTGACGGAAAAGACGGGCTTTTCATCCTCCGCCCCTGCCGGAAGAGAGATCGGCAGGATCAGCTGAGCTGCAAGGCAGGCGACAAAGCGGCAAAAGAAAGAATTGAAAAACAAGGCGCCTTGCCTCGAAGC
>JBGPVT010000055.1:0-10367 GCA_041491825.1 Xanthobacteraceae bacterium
GAATAGAACGTGCCGCCGAGGAAGGTCAGCGGCGTGATGATCAGCAGCGGAACGATCTGTAACTGCTCGAAGCCTTCGGCCCAGATGCCGATGATGAAACCGAGCAGGCTGAAGGTGACCGCCGTCAGCACCAAAAATGTCACCATCCAGAACGGATGCGCGACATGCAGCGGCACGAACAGCCATGACGTCGCCAGAATGATCAGCCCGAGAATGATCGACTTGGTCGCGGCGGCGCCGACATAGCCGAGCACGATCTCAAAAAAAGAAATCGGCGCCGACAAGAGTTCGTAGATCGTCCCGGTAAAGCGAGGAAAATAAATGCCGAACGAGGCATTCATCACGCTCTGCGTGAGTAACGTGAGCATGATCAGGCCCGGCACGATGAAGGCGCCGTAGCTCACCCCCTCGATCTGGGTGATGCGCGAGCCGATCGCGGCGCCAAACACCACGAAATAGAGCGAGGTGGAAATCACCGGCGAGACGATGCTCTGCCAGAGCGTGCGACGGGTGCGGGCCATCTCGAAGCGGTAAATCGCACTGACGGCCTGCCAGTTCATGGCTTTTTGCTCACGAGGCCCACGAAAATGTCTTCGAGCGAACTTTGCGTCGTGCGGAGATCCTTGAACCGGATCCCCGCCTCGCTGAGATCCCGAAGCAAGGTCGTGATTCCGGTGCGCTCGCCCTGCGTATCGTAGGTGTAGATCAGCTCGGCGCCGCCGGCCGCGAGCGTCAGATTGTATGCGGCGAGCGCCGCTGGCACCGCGTCGAGATTCTTTTGCAGCTCCAGCGTCAATTGCTTATTGCCGAGCTTCCGCATCAATTCGACCTTGTCCTCGACCAGGATGATTTCGCCGTGATTAATCACGCCGATCCGGTCGGCGATGTTTTCGGCTTCCTCGATGTAGTGAGTGGTGAGGATGATGGTAACGCCCGAGGCGCGGAGCGACCGCACCACCTGCCACATGTCCTTCCGGAGTTCGACGTCGACGCCGGCCGTCGGCTCGTCGAGGAAGAGGATTTGCGGCTCATGCGACAGGGCTTTTGCGATCAGTACCCGGCGCTTCATGCCGCCGGAAAGCGTTCTGAGCTGGTCGTCCTTCTTGTCCCAGAGCGACATCTCCTTCAGCACCTTCTCGATATGCGCGGGATTTTTTCGCTTGCCGAACAATCCGCGGCTAAAGGACACGGTTCCCCAGACCGTTTCGAACGCGTCCGTGGTCAATTCCTGCGGCACAAGACCGATCATCGCGCGGACTACGCGGTAGTCCCTCAAAATGTCATGGCCATCGACCGAAACGTCGCCGGCGGATCGATTGACGATGCCGCAGACGATGTTGATCAGCGTCGTCTTGCCGGCGCCATTGGGGCCTAGAAGCGCGAAAATCTCGCCGCGGCGAATATCGAGGTTGACGTCCTTCAGCGCCCGAAAACCGGAGGCGTAAACCTTGGAGAGATTCGAGACGCAAATGACCGGCGGCATGGGATGGGCGATCGCGGGTTGCAAGGGCGTCTCTACACCCGGATGCGGATGATGGAGGGGGCGGTCTTGTGAGTGCTGAAAGCTGCCAGTCGATCGCATGAGTTCGCCAAATCTTCAAGCCAAACTGCAATGTAAGTCTTCAATAATGAACCGCAACGCAATTCAATGAAGAATTTGCGACAAGAATAGCTTCGTCCGCTCGTGCTGCGGGTGAGCAAAGAATTCGTTCGGCTCGTTCATCTCGATGATCTGGCCCGCGTCCATGAAGATGACGCGGTTCGCGACTTGGCGCGCGAAGCCCATCTCGTGGGTGACGCAGAGCATGGTCATGCCGTCATGGGCAAGCTGCACCATGGTGTCGAGCACTTCCTTCACCATTTCGGGGTCGAGCGCCGAGGTCGGCTCGTCGAACAGCATGATTTTGGGGTTCATGCAGAGAGCGCGCGCGATCGCCACGCGCTGCTGCTGACCGCCAGAGAGCTGGCCCGGATATTTGTTCGCCTGCTCGGGGATCTTCACGCGCGTCAGATAATGCATCGCGTGCTCCTCGGCCTCCTTCTTCGGCATCTTACGCACCCATATCGGCGCGAGCGTGAGATTCTCCAGAACCGTGAGGTGCGGAAACAGGTTGAAATGCTGGAACACCATGCCGACCTCGCGGCGGACCTCGTCGATCTTCTTGAGGTCGGCGGTGAGCTCGACGCCGTTAACGACGATCCTGCCCGATTGATGCTCCTCAAGCCGGTTGATGCAACGGATTAGCGTTGACTTGCCGGAGCCCGACGGCCCGCAGATCACGATGCGCTCGCCGCCCGCGACCGTGAGGCTGATGTCGCGCAGCACGTGAAAGTCGCCGAACCATTTGTTGACGCCCGTCATCTCAACCACGGCGGAATTTTCGGCCATCCCGGTTCTCCTCAATGACGCTTGCCGGCGGAAAGTCGCCGCTCGACGAACATCGAATAGCGCGACATGCCGAAGCAGAAGATGAAATAGACGATGGCGCCGAAGGCGAATCCCGTGAAGAGCGTCGTCGGCGTCCCCCAATTCGAATCGGAGAAGGAGGCGCGTATTTGCCCCAAGAGATCGAAGATCGCGACGATCAGGACGAGCGTCGTGTCCTTGAAGAGACCAATGAACGTATTGACGATACCGGGGATCACGAGCGTCAGCGCCTGCGGCAGCACCACCTGCCCCATGGTCTGCCAGTAGCCCAAGCCCAGCGCCGCCGCGCCCTCGTACTGGCCCTTGGGAATCGCCTGTAGGCCGCCGCGCACCACTTCCGCCATGTAGGCGGCGGCGAACAACGCCACACCGATCAGCGCGCGCAAGAGACCGTTGATCCTAAGTCCGTCCGGCAGGAACAGGGGCAGCATGTAGGTCGCAAAGAACAGCACCGTGATCAGCGGCACCCCGCGCCAGAATTCGATGAAGATCACCGAGAAGGCTTTCACCGCCGGCAGCTCGGAGCGGCGGCCGAGCGCCAACAGAATGCCGAGCGGCAGCGACACCACGATGCCGGTGACGGCGACGACCAGTGTCACGAGAAGTCCGCCCCAGGCGCTGGTTTCGACCGGCACCAGGCCGAAATCGAAATCGCAAACGACGAGCACGAGCGCAAGAAGCAAGAAGAGCAGTGACGCGATCCGCGCGACCGCGCCGGAATTCGCCCCCAAAAGCCGCGCGATGGCCGCGGTGAGAAAAACGATCGCCGCCGATGAAATAAGATAATCGAGCCAGAAGCCCGCGGCGAGCCCTGTGAATTCCCAAGGTCCGATGAAATACGCGAACGGAACAATCCGTCCGACGATGAACTGATGCAGGCTGAAATTCCCGCCGGTCAGCAATACGAAGGCAACGACCGGGAAAACTCCAAAAAACAAAATGGCATTCAGCCGCTTCAGCGGCGCGCGCGGGATCAGGAGCGGCGTGAGCAGGAGCGCGCCGAGCGCAAACACGACGTTCGGCCGCCAGCGCTCGGCAAGCGGATAGAAGCCGTAGATGAATTGGCCAAATTTCGCCTTTACGAACGGCCAGCAGGCGCCGCTCGCGTTGACGCAGGCTTCGCGGTTGTCGCCGGTCCATGCCGCGTCGATGAAGAGAAAGCGCACGAGCGGCGGCAGCACCAGCGCGATCAGGACGATGCTGAACACCGTCATCGCGATGTTGAAGGGGCCGGAGATGAGATGCTCGCGCACCCAGCCGACGAGTCCGCGCTTCGTGAGCGGCGGCAGACTTGCCGCCACGAGCTCGCGCCGCACGAAGGCGCCGGTTCCGACATGCGCGGCGACGCCGCTCATCGCTCCACCAGCGCCACGCGGCGGTTGTAGAAATTCATCAACGCCGAGGTGATGAGCGAGATCGCGAGATACACGGCCATCGTCAACGCGATGATCTCGATCGCCTGTCCGGTCTGGTTCAACGTCGTGCCCGCGAACAGCGCGAAGAAATCGGGATAGCCGATGGCAACGGCGAGCGAGGAATTCTTCGTGAGGTTGAGATATTGGCTGGTGAGCGGCGGGATAATCACGCGCAGCGCCTGCGGCACCACGACGAGCCGCAGCGTCGGCCCCGGGCGCAGCCCGAGCGAATAGGCGGCTTCCGTCTGTCCCTTGTTCACGGCGAGAATGCCGGCCCGCACGATCTCGGCAATGAAACCCGCGGTATAGGTCGAAAGCGCCAGGAGAAGCGCCAAGAATTCAGGAATGATCCGGAGGCCGGTGGCGAAATTCAGCCCCTTCAACTCGGGCAATTCGAAGCGGATCGGCGTTCCGGGAAAAAAGTAGACGAGGAGCGGGAGACCCAGGATCAATGCGAGCGCCATCAGTCCCATCGGAAAAATCTGACCCGTTCGCATCTGGCGAGCGCGCACCCAATAGCGAACGATCACCGCGATCGCGAGGCCGGCGAGAATGGCGATGCCGACCGCGCCGCTCCCCTCGTTGAAAATCGGCTCGGGCACCACGAGGCCGCGATTGTTGACGAAGGCTAGTCCGAAGAAGGAAAGGCTCTGGAGCGGCTTCGGCAAGGTCGCGAGGACCGCGAGATACCAGAACATGATTTGAAACAGGAGCGGCAGGTTGCGGATCACCTCCACATAGACTTCGGCGACTTTCGCGATCAGCCAATTCTTCGAAAGCCGCGCGATGCCGACGAGAAATCCGAGCGCGGTGGCGAACACGATGCCGAGGCCGGAGACGAGCAGCGTGTTGAGCAAGCCGACGACGAAGGCGCGGCCATAGGTCGAGGTCTCGCTATAGGGGATCAGCGCCTGCGAGACGCCGAAACCGGCGGTTCCGTTCAAGAAGCCGAAGCCGGTCGCGATCATTTGCGCCGCGAGGTTGGCGCGCGCGTTTTCGACGAAATACCAGCCGAAACCGACGACAAGGACGAGAAGGGTCGCTTGTATCAGGATCGCACGGGCACGCGGATCGGTGAGAAGCGAACTTCGCTCCCGCGGTGCGCGCTCGGCGATATCGACCATTCGGCTGGCCTCCTCGGAAGCGGGGCGCCAACCGTCATCGAAGAAGACGGACGGCTTCTATGTCTTCAGCGAATCGGCGGCGCATATTGCAATCCGCCTTTCGACCACAGCCGGTTGAGGCCGCGCTCGATCTTCAGCGGGGAGTCGGTGCCGACATTGCGATCGAACATCTCGCCGTAATTGCCGACGGCCTTGACGATGCGGATGAGCCAGTCGTTGGTGAGGCCGAGGCTTTCGCCGGCATTGCCTTCGACGCCGAGCGCGCGCCGCACTTCCGGGCTCGACGATTTCATCATCTCGTCGACATTGCCCTTGGTGATGCCGAGATCCTCGGCGTTGACCAGCGCGAAGAGCGTCCACTTCACGATATCGAACCACTGGTCGTCGCCATGGCGGACAACCGGTCCGAACGGCTCCTTGGAGATGATCTCGGGCAGGATCATGTGCTCGTCAGCTTTGGCGAGCTTGAGCCTTTGCGCATAGAGCTGTGAGGAGTCGGTGGTGAACACATCGCAGCGACCCGACTCGTAGGATTTCAGCGTCTCGTCGGCGGTCGCGAAGGCGACGATTTCGTACTTCATTTTGTTGTTGCGAAAATAGTCCGCGATGTTGAGCTCGGTGGTGGTGCCGGTCTGGGTGCAAATGGAGGCGCCGGAAAGTTCGAGAGCGGAATTCACCTTCATCGATTTCTTCACCATCATGGCCTGGCCGTCGAAATAGCTGATGCCGGCGAAGTTGAGGCCCATCTTGGTGTCGCGGTCGAGAGTCCAGGTGGTGTTGCGCGACAGGAGATCCACTTCGCCCGACTGCAAGGCGGTGAAGCGGTCCTTGGTCGAGAGTGGCGTGAACTTCACCTTTTGCGGATCGCCGAAGATCGCCGCCGCGAGCGCACGGCAGAAATCGACATCGAAACCGGTCCAGTTGCCCTTATCGTCGGGGCTCGAAAAGCCGGTGATGCCCTGGCTTACCCCGCACTGGATGAAACCCTTCTGCTTGATCTGATCGAGGGTCGCGGCGGGTGCGGCCGAGGCGAACATACCGAGGCCGGTAACGAGAACGAGTGTCGAGACAATACGCATGGAACAACCTTTCCTGTTTCGGGCGCGCCACGGAGCTTTTCGAAGGTCAGCGGTATCGAGTTATTCGCGAATGGCGCGCCCCTCCCCCGGATCGCTCATCACAAGTCAAGAACGAAGGCGGGTCAAGTGTTTACGGCCGCCCGCCTTGACGGCGCGGCGGCGGGCAGCGGATAGAGGATGCGCGAGGGCTGGCGATGGCAAAAGACGGCGACGGTGGCGGCAAAGGACGCAATTTTCGCGTCGCGACCGAGGTCGTGCTCGCAGGGCGAACACCCTTCGCCTTCGAAGGCTTCGTCAACACGCCCATTTTCCGCGGTTCGACCGTGCTTTCGCCGACGGTCGATCAATATCTCGGCCGCAAGGGCCGCTACACCTATGGCCGGCGCGGCACGCCAACGACCGACGCGCTCGCGAGCGCGCTTACCTCGCTCGAAGGCAGTGCCGGCGTCGTGCTCACGCCTTCGGGCCTCTCCGCGATCACCACGGCACTCTTATCGGTGCTGAAAGCGGGCGATCATCTGCTGGTCACCGACAGCGCCTACTACCCCACGCGCCATTTCTGCGACACGGCGCTCAAGAAGCTCGGCGTCGAGGTGAGCTATTACGATCCGCTCGCCGGCGGCGGGATCGAGAAACTGTTCAAGCCGAACACACGTGCGGTGTTTCTGGAATCTCCGGGCTCCCTCAGCTTCGAGATGCAGGACGTGCCGGCGATCGTGCAGGCGGCGCATCGGCAAGACATCGCCACGTTGATGGACAATACCTGGGCAACGCCGGTTTATTTGAAACCGCACGAGCTCGGTGTGGATCTATCGCTTGCCGCCGGCACCAAATATCTCGGCGGGCATGCCGACGTGAATATCGGCTGGGTGTCGGCGACCGATACATTCTTCCCCGCCCTCAAGGACATTCACGGCACGCTCGGCCTATGTCCGGGACCCGAGGACGTGTTTCTTTCGCTGCGCGGCCTCCGCACGCTCGCGGTGCGGCTCGATCGGCACATGGCTTCCGCGCTCAAGGTCGCGCGCTGGCTGCAGTCGCGACCGGAGGTGTTGCGCGTGCTGCATCCCGCGCTCGAGGACGATCCGGGACATGCGATCTGGAAGCGCGACTTCAAGGGCGCCTCCGGCCTCTTCAGCTTCATCTTGCGACCGGACTATTCCGCCAAGGCCGTCGCCGCCTTCGTCGAGGCGCTCGATCTCTTCGGCATCGGCGCCTCATGGGGCGGCTTCGAGAGCCTGGCGGTGCCCTTCGACTGCACGAAGTTGCGGAGCGCCACGAAGTGGGCGCCAGGCGGACCGGCGGTGCGCCTGCATATCGGCCTCGAAGACGTCGATGACCTTATCGCCGATCTCGAACGCGGCCTTTCGAAGCTCGCGCGGTCCTGACGCGCGCCTTCGGCGGCCCGAAATCGCCGTGCTCTTTCATGATGAGATAGAGATTGCGCACATACACGAACACGCCGAAGGCCTGGCCGGCGATGAAGACGGGGTCGCGGCGATAGAGCGCGTAGGCAAGCAACAGCAAGCCGCCGGCGATCGAAAAGAACCAGAAGGCGATCGGAATGACGCTTCTTCCCTGCCGCTCGCTCTCGATCCACTGCACCAGGAAGCGCCCGGTGAACATGAGCTGGGCGACGAAGCCGAGGATCACCCACCAGTCGAAATTGGTGACAAACACGTCGAACAGATAGTTTCCGACAAAGCGCTGCAGATCAATCAGCATCCGAAGGTACCTCCGTCACTTCCGGCACGCGGCGGCGGCGCCGGATCAACCAGAACACGCCGGCGAGATCGAGTATGCCGATCCACAACCGGTTCCACATGCCGTAATGGCTCTTGCCGTGCGCGCGCGGGCGATCCACCACCTCGACATAGCCGACGTCGTAACCCTCGCGCTTGACGAGCGCGGGCGTGAAACGGTGCAGCGCGTCGAAATAGGGCAGCGCCAGATAAACGTCGCGACGGAAGGCCTTTAGTCCGCAACCGGTGTCGCGCGTGTCGTCGCGCAACACGGCCGCGCGCACGCCGTTCGCGATCATCGATTGCAAGCGCTTGAAGCCGCCCTTGCGTTTGAGGCGCTGGCCATTGACGAGTCCGACTTTCGGCGGCGCGCTTTCGAGCGCCGACAAGAGCTTGGGAATGAAAGCGGGGTCGTTCTGCCCGTCGCCGTCGAGCGTCGCCACGAGCGGCGCGCGCGCCGCGCGCACTCCGGACCTCACGGCCGCGGATTGCCCGCAGCTCCGCGCGTGCTTGATCTGACGGAGCCACGGACGCGTTTTGCCGAGCTGCCTGAGCACCTTCTCCGTCTCGTCGCTCGATCCGTCATTGACGAAAATCGCCTCGAAGCGGCCGCCCTTGAGCGCCGCCGCGATTTCGTCGGCGAGCACCGGAATGTTCTCGGCTTCGTTATGGACGGGTACGACGATCGAAACGCTCGGCACGCTACCCGCAGACGAGCTTCCTTCTACAGTCACTCAAATTCCTCTCAATGATTTCTCCCCGTGCGGGCATGAAGCCGCGCCGGAACGCGCCCTCTTAGCGTGGCAAGGATAGAAGCGGCAAGTGCGGCCAAACGACCGATGCGGGACATGGCTTTCGGCTTGATGGTACCGGCGGGCGTCATGGCCCGTAGCAGCGCCTGAGGAGCACCGCTTGTGGCTACTGGGAATCCCTCGGCACGAGCAAGAGAAAACTCACGTGCTTTCCGTCGGAATAATTAAAGCCGGCGACTGCGCCGACGCGTGCGTAACTGAGCCCGATCGCGGCGGCGCGGTCGGCGAAAGCAAGCTCCTCGCGGCTTTCGACAAATGCCAGGCGGCAGCCGCCGAGGCGCAGAAAATTGGCCGCACCCGGCCCGTCCACGAGTTTCGTTTCGGTGCCGCCGAGGAACACCATGCTCGCCTCGTGGAAGGTCGAGGCAAGTTGCGGTTTGGGACAAGGGGCGGCGCGCGCGGCATCGACGAGAAGTGGTGCGACGAACAGCGCGCGCACGCGCGGCAGTGTGGAATAGGCCGCCCATTCGAGCGCCGCGGAGGCGAGCACAGCGATGACCAGCGCGCGTTCGGCGCCCTTGCCCACGAGCCAGCGCCAGGCGGCGAAGGAAAGCAGGATCGAAAGGATCGCGAAGAAGATGAAGGTGCGGCCGAATTTTCCGTCGAACTGATAGACCACGATCACCAGCCCCACCACCGCGAGCGTAGTCACAATCGGCCAGAACCAGCCGCCGCGATGCACGTGCCGATCGGCGGGCACGCCGCGGTCGAGCGCGAGCGCGATCAGGATGGCGGCGGCGGGATAGAGCGGCAGCACGTAATGCGGGAGCTTGGTGATGACGAGCTCGAAGGCAATCCACGCCGGCACGAACCAGGCGAGAAGAAAACGGATCGCGGGGTCGGTCCGATTCTTCCAGGCATAGGGCGCGGCGAGCCAGGCGAGTTGGGCGGCCGGAAAGAAGGCGAACCAGAAGAGCAGGAAATAGTAACCCGGCGGCGCGCCGTGCCCCTCGGCGCCATGGATGAATTTACCGAGGAAATCGGTGCCGACCGACTGGCCGTAAAAACCGCCCTCGGTCTTGTAGAGGATCGCGACGAACCACGGCAGCACGAGCACCAGCGCCCAGATCAAGCCGGGGACGAATTTCAGCCGCGAGAGCCAGCGCGCCGAACGGTCGGCGATGACAAGGGTAAGCGCGGTCAAGGCGACGACGCCGGGGATGATCGGGCCCTTCAACAGGATCGAGGCGGCGATTGCCGTCCAGAAAATCGCAGCTAACCACCATTGTCGCGGCGGCGGTATCTCGTCGCGGAAGAGATAAAAGCGCGCGAGCGCGCCCTCGGCCGCGAGCGCGCTCACGAGAAGCGAGGCATCGATGGTCGCAATCCGCGCCTCGACCCCGAGGATGAGCGAGCCCGCCATCGCGAGCGCCGCCAACAACGCGTAGCGTCGTCGCACGAAGGCGAGCGCCGCCCAATAGGTGAGCAGCACGCTGGCAAGTGCCGCGATCAGCGATGGAATGCGATAGAAGATGATGCGGGCGCGCGCGTTCTTAAAGCCAAGCTTCTCGGCCACGCTAACCGAGGCCGCCTGCAGCCAGTAAATGCCGATCGGTTTGCGGTAGCGCGCGAGGTCCTGAAAGCGGATATCGATGAAGTCGCCGCTCTCGAACATCTGCTTGGTGGCCTGCGCATAGCGGCTCTCGTCGCGGTTGGTCGGCGTCAGCGAGTTGATGCCGGGCAAAAAGCAAATGAGCGAGAAGGCGAGAAGCGCGAGCGCCGCGCGCCGGTGCGAGACCGTGACGAAATCGATCAAGGCGGCAAGCC
>JBGPVT010000056.1:0-10303 GCA_041491825.1 Xanthobacteraceae bacterium
CGACCGCAAGAAATTCTCGCAAGACCTTCTCGATACGGCCGGACGCATTCGCGCGGCCGAAACCAAGCTCGGCGACGCGGAAAAGCGCCTCGCCCCGCTCGACCAGCGCGAGGCCGACCTGAAGAAGTCCCTTGCCGGCCGCGAAGCGGTTCTTTCGCAGGTTCTCGGCGCGCTCGAGCGGTTCGGTCTTCGGCCGGCGCCGGCCCTGCTGCTGCAGCCGGAAACCACGCTCGAAGCGGTGCGCTCGGCGATCCTCTTGGGCGCCGTGATTCCGGAATTGCGCGCCGCGGCGGCGACGATCGCCGCCGATCTTTCGGAACTCGCGCGGGTACGGCGGGATATCGCCAGCGAGCGGGATTCGCTTGTCGAAAACCGCGCGGCGCTCGCGGAGGATAGCCGCCGCATTTCCGCCCTCATCGACGAACGCCAGCGTCAGCAGGGCGAAGACGAAAAAGCGCTGGAAGGCGAGCGCGCCCGCGTCCAGGCGCTCGCGAAGCAGGTCGAGACGGTTCAAGATCTCGTGAACCGCATGGAGCGCGAGATCGAGGCCGCGACACGCGCCGCGGAGGCGGCAAAGCGCGAAGAATCGGCCGGGTCGGCGAGTGCCGTGTCCCCCGGTTCCGCCCGCATTACGCCCGCGGTTCCATTCCAACAGACCAAGGGAAAGCTGCCTTTACCCGCGATCGGCCGGAAATTGCACGAATATGGTGCGACGAATGGCCTCGGAGGCGTCGAAAAGGGGCTTTCAATCGCGACTCGCCCCAATGCGCAGGTCAGCGCGCCTTGTGACGGCTGGGTCGTTTATGCCGGAAATTTCCGCAATTACGGCCAACTCTTGATCATTAATGCCGGCGGTGGATATCATATCCTACTGGCAGGCATGGAACGGATCACTGTCGATCTCGGGCAATTTGTGCTCACTGGCGAGCCCGTGGCAGTGATGGGTAGCGCGTCTAGGGTGGCCGCCATCTCGGCGTTCGGCTCTTCAGACCCGGTTCTTTATGTAGAGTTCCGCAAGGACGGGAACTCGATTGATCCATCTCCCTGGTGGGCAACAACAACCGAAGACGAAAAGGTACGCGGATAATGCGCAAGACTTCCCTGTTTTTCCTCGGAGCCGGAGCCGGCGCCTTGTTCGCGCTCTTGGCCATACAGCCGCGGATTCTGATCGGCGCTCCGGCTGAGGCGGCGGGCTCGGATACTTACCGGCAGCTCAATCTGTTCGGCGACATTTTCGAGCACGTGCGGGCGCAATACGTCGAGAAGCCGGACGATGCGAAGCTGATCGAGTCGGCCATCAACGGCATGTTGACTTCGCTCGATCCGCACTCCGCCTTCCTCGACGCCAAGAATTTCCGCGACATGCAGACGCAAACGCGCGGCGAATTCGGCGGCCTCGGCATCGAAGTGACGATGGAAGAAGGCGTCGTGAAGGTCGTCTCCCCGATGGACGGAACCCCCGCGGCTCGCGCCGGCGTGCAGCCGAACGACCTGATCACCCATCTCGACAACGAGCCCGTGAAGGGCCTTACCCTCGAGCAGGCGGTCGAGAAAATGCGCGGCCCCGTGAATTCGTCGATTCAACTGCGCATCAGCCGCAAGGGCGTCGAAAAGCCGGTCGAGGTGAAGATCGTTCGCGAAATCATCTCGATCAAGAACGTGCGCGCCCGCATCGAGGGCGGCGACGTGGGTTATCTCCGCATCACCAGCTTCCAGGGCGAGCGCACGCTCGAGCAGTTGAAGGCGGGGGTTGCCGACGTGAACCGCGATGTGCCCGCGGACAAGCTCAAGGGCTACATCGTTGACCTCCGCAACAACGGCGGCGGGCTTCTCGATCAGGCAATCGCGGTCGCCGACGCGTTCCTCGAGCGCGGCGAAATCGTCTCGACTCGCGGCCGCAATCCGGAAGACACGCAGCGGCACAATGCGCGTCCGGGCGACATCACCAACGGCAAGCCGGTGATCGTTCTGATTAATGGCGGGTCGGCTTCGGCCTCCGAAATCGTCGCCGGCGCGCTGCAGGATCACAAACGTGCGACGATCCTCGGCAGCCGCTCGTTCGGCAAGGGCTCGGTGCAGACCGTGATCCCGATCGGATCGTTCGGCGCGCTCAAGCTCACGACGGCGCGCTACTTCACCCCCGCGGGCCGCTCGATTCAGGCCAAGGGCATTTCGCCCGATATCGAGCTCATCCAGGATCTGCCCGATGAGCTCAAGGGCAAGATCGAAACGCGCGGCGAGTCGTCGCTGCGCGGCCATCTCAAGAACGGCGACAAGGAGGAGGAGCAGGCCGGTTCGCCCGCCTACGTTCCGCCGGATCCGAAGGACGACAAGCAGCTCGCCCTCGCGCTCGATCTCCTGCGCGGCGTCCAGCGCAATTCGGCCTTCCCGCCGAACCCGAAGGGAGCGATTCCGAACTGAACCCCCGCTTCCTTGGGATCAGCAAAATCAAGCCCCGCCCGGGGTTTCCGGGCGGGGTTTTCGCTTTGCGGCACGCCCGTTCGCGGCTTTTAACCCGCCGTTAACCATCCGATCGCGATGTTCCGGGCGAGCGGCGATCGATCGCCGATATTGAAGGGGATGGGATTCGTGGCGGAAGATCTCAGCCTTCCTCTCGGAACGGGCATTCGGCGCCGTTCGCTTCCGCCGATTCCGCCGTTTCTTCTGATCGCGGGCGCGCTCGGTTTTCTTACGGCGCTTACGCTCGGCTGGCTTCTGTTCGTAAAAGATCCGCGCGCGAGCGAACCCTTCGTCCTCGTCTCGATTGAAAAGAGCGCCGCAAAGCAAAAATCCGAGCCGGCCGCTCTTCCCGCTATTTCATCCGTTCGCGACCCCGGAGAGAAGAAAGCGGCGGCGATTCCTGCCGGAGCGCAGACCGTCACCATCATCGACGGCAAGAGCGGCGCGCGGCAAGAAGTCGTCGTTCGCAACGCCGATCCTGCCGCGGAAGCGATCGCCGCGAAGCTGCAAGACGGCTTCGAAGGAAATCCCGCAGACGCGCGGCTCGTGGAGGTTTCCCGCCATGGCGCCATACCGAGGGTGGGAAATGACGGCGCGCGTCCGCTCGACCTCTATGCAAGCGCCGCGGCGGCGGCCGCCGACCGCAAGTTGCCCCGAATCGCGATCGTCGTCGGCGGCCTCGGCATTGGCGGCGGTACGACCGCGGAAGCAATCGGCAAGCTTCCCGATTCGATCACCTTGGCTTTCGCCCCCTATGGCGGGGAGCTTTCGCGCTGGGCCGCGCGCGCGCGCGGCACCGGCCACGAGATCGTGCTGCAATTGCCGATGGAGCCGTTCGACTATCCGGATAACGACCCCGGCCCGCAGACGCTTCTTTCAAGTCTTACGCCCGCTCAAAATCTCGACCGGCTGCATTGGATGCTGAGCCGGATGCAGGGCTATGTCGGCGTCTCGAATTACATGGGCGCCCGTTTCACGTCGAACGATGCGGCGCTCGGCGCGGTCCTGCGCGACATCGGCAAGCGCGGGCTTCTCTATCTCGACGACGGCTCTTCGCCGCGGAGCGTCGCCACGCAATCCGCTGACGCCGCCAAGGCGCCGTTCGTCAAGGCCGACCTCGTGGTCGATACCACGCCGAACTGGGCCGATATCGACGCCGCGCTCGCCAAGCTCGAGACGATCGCCGCCGAACGCGGCGTCGCCATTGGCACCGCGAGCGCGCTGCCGCTTTCCATCGAGCGCATCGCCCGCTGGGCGAAAGCGGCCAAGGAACGCGGCATTCGCATCGTGCCCTTGAGCGCGATCTTGCCGAAGGCTAAGCAGGGCTGAAGCCCTCGCCCTTCAACTCGGCCCTTTCCCGATGACGAAATACGATGAGCTTTCCTACCGGCCCTGCGTCGGCATGATGCTCCTCAACCGCGCGGGGCTCGTGTTCATCGGCCGCCGCACCGGCGGGCCCGAGCACGTGGATGCGGTTCATTCCTGGCAAATGCCGCAAGGCGGCCTCGGCGAGGGCGAGGATCCGTATCAGGCGGCGTTGCGCGAGCTTCACGAGGAAACCAGCGTGCGCTCGGTCGCGCTTCTAGCGGAAGCCAAGGATTGGCACGCCTACGATCTTCCCGCGAATGTCGGGCGCAAGGCCTGGAAGGGAAAATATCGCGGCCAGAAGCAGAAATGGTTCGCGCTGCGCTTTTTAGGCAGCGACGGCGAGATCGACGTTTTGCATCCGCCCGGCGGCCATAAGCCCGAATTCGTCGAATGGCGTTGGGAAAAAATGGAGCGTCTGCCGGCGCTCGTCATTCCGTTCAAACGGAAAGTCTACGAACAGGTCGTGAGGGAATTTTCCCGCTTCAGTGGGCGGTCTGCGTAACGGCGCCGAGCTGGGTCCGAACTTGCTTGAGTTGATCGACGCGCTCCGCCGCCTTGTCGCGCGCAGGGCCTTCCTTGGCCTCGGTAAGACGCGCTTCCGCGGCCTCGATTTCTTTCTGAATCTCGCCCGGGTCGAGGTCCTCGACCGGTACCGCGAATTCGGCGAGCACCGTGAGGCCCGAGGAGTTCACCTCGGCAAAGCCGCCGCGGACAAAGAGCCGCTTGGCGCCGCCCGTTTCGCGGATCGTGAGAATACCAGGTCGAAGTGCCGTAATCAGCGGCGCGTGTCCCGCGAGCACGCCGAAATCTCCTTCCGCGCCCGGAACGTCGACTTGCTCCACCGCGCCGGAAAAGACGAGGCGCGCGGGCGAGGCCAACTCGAATGGAAATGTTGCCATCGGTCAATCGCTCAGAGCTTGATCTTGCCGCTGTCGACCGCAAAACCGAAACCGAGCCCCAAGAGACCGCCGATCAGCGCGAACAGCCCGATGTGGCGCGCCTGGTTCGAGGTGAGCGTATCATTCGGCCGCGCGATGCCCTTTCCGGTGATTTCGATGTTCAACGGACCGATCCTGATCTCGGCGGATTCCGGCCGCGTGAGATAGCCGATGAGCCCGCCAGCCACAATCCCGAGCACGAGGAACAGAACCTTCGGATTTTTCATCGGCGACCTCCATTGGCTTTGATCAAGCCGCTTCCGCCGCGAGCTTCTTACCCTTCTCGACCGCCTCTTCGATAGTGCCGACCATGTAGAAGGCCGCCTCCGGCAGGTGGTCGTATTTTCCTTCGACCAGACCCTTGAAGCCTTTGATCGTGTCGGCGAGGGCCACGAGCTTGCCGGCAGCGCCCGTGAACACTTCGGCGACATGGAACGGTTGCGACAGGAAGCGCTCGATCTTGCGCGCGCGCGCCACCGTCATCTTATCTTCTTCCGAAAGCTCGTCCATGCCGAGAATGGCGATGATGTCCTGCAGCGCCTTGTAGCGTTGCAGCACCTGCTGCACCTGGCGCGCGATGGCGTAATGCTCTTCGCCAACGATCAGCGGCGACAGCATGCGCGAGGTCGAATCGAGCGGGTCCACCGCGGGATAAATGCCCTTGGCGGCGATGTCGCGCGAAAGCACCGTGGTCGCATCCAAATGCGCGAACGAGGTCGCGGGCGCGGGATCGGTCAGGTCGTCGGCCGGAACGTAAATCGCCTGCACCGAAGTGATCGACCCCTTTTGCGTCGTCGTGATGCGCTCCTGCAGCGCGCCCATGTCGGTCGCGAGCGTCGGCTGGTAGCCCACCGCCGAGGGAATGCGGCCGAGTAGCGCCGACACTTCCGAGCCGGCTTGCGTGAAGCGGAAGATGTTGTCGACGAAGAACAAGACGTCCTGGCCCTGGTCGCGGAAATATTCCGCCACCGTGAGGCCCGAAAGGCCGACGCGCGCGCGCGCGCCGGGCGGCTCGTTCATCTGGCCATAGATCAGCGCGCATTTCGAGCCCGCGGTCGAGCCGTTGTTCTTTTTCGGATCCTTGTTGACGCCCGACTCGATCATCTCGTGATAGAGGTCGTTGCCTTCGCGCGTCCGCTCGCCGACGCCAGCGAATACCGAATAGCCGCCATGGGCCTTGGCGACATTATTGATGAGTTCCATGATGATGACTGTCTTGCCGACACCGGCGCCGCCAAAGAGCCCGATCTTGCCGCCGCGCGCGTAGGGCGCGAGCAGATCGACGACCTTGATGCCGGTGATGAGAATTGCGGCCTCTGTCGACTGTTCCGTATAGGCCGGTGCGTTCTGGTGAATGGCACGCGTCATTTTGTGCGGAACCGGACCCGCCTCGTCCACCGGCTCGCCGATCACGTTCATGATCCGGCCGAGCGTCCCGTCGCCGACCGGCACCGCGATCGGTTGGCCGGTATCGGAAACTTCCTGTCCGCGCACCAAGCCTTCGGAGGAGTCCATCGCCACCGTGCGCACGGTCGATTCGCCGAGATGCTGCGCCACTTCGAGCACGAGCCGCTGGCCGTGATTTTTCGTTTCCAACGCGTTCAGAATTTCCGGCAGATAGCTGCCGTCGAACTGCACGTCGACGACGGCGCCGATCACCTGGGTGATGCGTCCGACCTTGTTCGTTGCGGGAGTTGCCATTGCTGTCCTCTACGGAACTTGGGGGTTAGAGCGCCTCGGCGCCCGAGATGATCTCGATCAGCTCCTTCGTGATCATCGCCTGGCGCGTGCGGTTGTAGGTAATCGTTTGCTTGCGGATCATGTCGCCGGCGTTGCGAGTGGCGTTGTCCATCGCGCTCATGCGCGCGCCCTGCTCGGAGGCGGCGTTCTCCAAGAGCGCGCGGAAGATCTGGGTCGCGATATTGCGCGGCAGGAGTTCCGCGAGAATCTCTTCCTCCTCGGGTTCGTATTCGTAAACCGCGCCGTTGCCGGCTTTCTTGTTGTCGGGGAAGACCGGGGGAATCATCTGCTGCGCGGTCGGAAGCTGCGCGATCACCGACTTGAACTTGGAATAGAACAGGGTGCAGACGTCGAACTCGCCCTGTTCGAACAGCGCGACGATCTTGCCGCCGATCTTGTCGGCGTCCGTATAGCCGAGCACGCGCACGCCGCGCAGCTCGACCGTCTCGACGATCTGCTTTTCGTACAGACGCTTGAGCTGATCGTAGCCCTTGCGGCCGACGCAGAAGATCTTGATCGTCTTGCCGTCGGCGGCAAGCGACGTCGCGCGCTCCTTGGCGAGCCGCACGATCGAGGAATTGAACGCGCCACAGAGACCGCGCTCGGCGGTGCAGACGAGCAGAAGGTGCACGTCGCTTTTTCCGCTGCCGACGAGCAGTTTCGGCGATTCCGGCGACGGCGTGATGCTCGCGGCGATATTGCCGAGCATTTTTTCCATGCGCTCGGCATAGGGCCGCGCGGCTTCCGCCGCCGACTGCGCGCGCCGAAGCTTCGCCGCGGCGACCATCTGCATCGCCTTGGTGATCTTCTGCGTCGCCTTCACCGAGGCGATGCGGTTGCGCAGTTCTTTCAGCGACGCCATTCGCTACCTCAAATTCACGCGAACGATTTCGCGAAGGATTCGACCGTCGATTTCAGCTTCGCCGTCACGGCATCGCTGAGGTCGCCGGAGCTGCGAATCGTTTCGAGAATATCCGCGTTCTTGGAGCGGATATGCGCGAGCAAGCCGTCTTCGAACGCCTTGATCCGATTGACGGGCAACGGGTCGAGATAACCGTTGACGCCGGCATAGATCACCACGACCTGTTCTTCCATCTTCAGCGGCGAGAATTGCGCCTGCTTCAGGAGTTCCGTCAGCCGCGAGCCGCGATTGAGCAAGCGCTGCGTGGTGACGTCGAGATCGGAGCCGAACTGGGCGAAGGCCGCCATCTCGCGGTATTGCGCGAGTTCGCCCTTGATGCGGCCGGCGACTTTTTTCATCGCCTTGGTCTGCGCCGCGGAGCCGACGCGCGACACCGAGAGGCCGACATTCACCGCCGGGCGAATGCCCTGATAGAAGAGATCGGTTTCGAGAAAGATCTGCCCGTCGGTAATCGAAATGACGTTGGTGGGAATGTAGGCCGACACGTCGTTCGCCTGCGTCTCGATCACCGGCAGCGCGGTGAGCGAGCCGCCCTTGTTGTCGTCGTTGAGCTTCGCCGCGCGCTCCAAGAGCCGCGAGTGCAGATAGAACACGTCGCCGGGATAGGCCTCGCGTCCGGGCGGGCGGCGCAACAACAGCGACATTTGGCGGTAGGCGACCGCCTGCTTCGACAAGTCGTCATAGATGATGACCGCGTGCATGCCGTTGTCGCGGAAGAATTCGCCCATGGCGCAGCCCGAGAACGGCGCCAGGAACTGCATCGGCGCCGGGTCCGAGGCGGTCGCGGCGACGATGATCGAATAGTCGAGCGCGCCGTTTTCCTCAAGCACCTTGACGAATTGCGCGACGGTCGAGCGCTTCTGCCCGATGGCGACGTAAACGCAGTAGAGCTTCCGCGCTTCGTCGCCGCTGGCGTTGATCGATTTCTGGTTGAGGATGGCGTCGAGCGCCACAGCGGTCTTGCCGGTCTGGCGGTCGCCGATGATGAGCTCGCGCTGGCCGCGGCCGATCGGGATCAGCGCGTCGATCGCCTTCAAACCCGTCGCCATCGGCTCGTGCACCGACTTGCGCGGGATGATGCCGGGCGCCTTCACGTCGACGCGGCGGCGCTCCTTCGATTTGACCGGGCCTTTGCCGTCGATCGGATTGCCGAGCGCGTCGACGACGCGGCCCAACAGTTCCTTGCCGACCGGCACGTCCACGATCGCGCGCGTGCGCTTGACGGTCTGGCCTTCCTTGATGTCGCGGTCGGAGCCGAAGATGACGATGCCGACATTGTCGCTCTCGAGGTTGAGCGCCATGCCGCGCACGCCGTTCTCGAACTCGACCATCTCTCCGGCCTGGACGTTGTCGAGGCCGAAGACGCGGGCGATGCCGTCGCCGACCGACAGCACCTGGCCGACCTCGGTGACCTCGGCTTCCTGGCCGAAATTCTTGATCTGGTCTTTCAGGATCGCGGAAATTTCCGCGGCGCGGATATCCATCACTGAACCTCTTTCATCGCGAGCTTGATCGAATTGAGCTTGGTCTTGAGCGAAGCGTCGACCATGCGGCTGCCGAGCTTGACGATCAAGCCGCCGAGAATCGTCGGGTCGACGCGGATGTCGAGCGTGACCTCCTTCTTGGTCGTGCTTTTGAGCGCCGCCTTCAGCGCATTCAGATGGTTTTCGGACAAGGGCTCCGCGACCGTGACCTCGGCGCTGATTTCGCCCTTGTGGCGGGCGACGAAGGCACGAAAGGCCCGCACCATTTCGCGCACGGCGAACAGGCGGCGCTTCTGCGCGACGAGGCCGAGGAAATTCGCGGCAAGACCGCCAATTCCCGCTTTTTCGAGAATCGCGGCGAGCGCCTTTTTCTGTTCCTCGGCGGTGAACACGGGGCTCCGCACGAGACGATTCAAATCCTCGCTGCCTTCGATCATCGCGTCGAAGCGGTCGAGATCGGCCTTGACGGAATCGAGCGCGCGCTGTTCCAGTGCGATGTCGTAAAGCGCGGTCGCATAACGGCCCGCCATGCCGGATACGATCGGTTCGTTAGCCACGGTCAATCTCTCGGGTGCGCTCCGCCCCCGAAGGGAGACGCGGCGAAGGCCCAAAAAAATCCAACGGAGTGTCGATGGAAGAGGATGCGGCGCCCCGCGCCCCTCTTGGAAGCCGGCGGTTCACTAACATAGCTTCTCGCTGCGGTGCAATTGCACCAATGAGGCTTTTCCCTTCTTCGCATGATTTGAATCAGGCCGGTTCAGCGGCGCTTCTTGACACTTAGATATATCTAAAGATATGTTTCTATCAGTTATATCATTAGCTATGTCTAGCAGGAGAGAAACATGCTTGGAATGAGAGGTTACGGCCATGCCTGCGGCTCCTATTGGGCCGCTGGCCGTCATGGCCATCGCGGTTTCGGGCCCGGCATCGGCTGGGGTCGCGGGCGCGGTCCGGGCGGCGGCGATATGTTCCGTATCGGCCGCCTGTTCGCGCAAGGCGACCTGAAATTACTCGCACTCGCGCTGATCGCCGAGCAGCCGCGCCACGGCTACGAGATCATCAAGCTGATCGAGGAGAAGACGAACGGCTGGTACAGCCCGAGTCCGGGCATCGTCTATCCGACGCTCACCTATCTCGAAGAGGCGGGCTACCTCGCCTCCGAGAGCGAGGGCAGCAAGAAGCGCTATCGAATCACACCCGAGGGCGAGAGCTATCTCAAATCGAACCGCGACATTGTCGATGTGGTGCTTGATCGCCTTGCCGCCATCGGCCGCAAGATGGCGAGGATGCGCCGCGCCTTCGGCGGCGAGGGCGACGGCGACCGCTCCGGCCTGCCGCAGGTGGTCGGCGCCGCGATGGCGAATCTGGGCGAGACGGCAGGCAAGCGGCTC
>JBGPVT010000057.1:0-10120 GCA_041491825.1 Xanthobacteraceae bacterium
GAAACGCTCGAGGAGATCGCGGTGGAAAACGCCGAAATCTTCCGGCATGCGGGCGGCAAGCGCTTCGCCGCCATTCCCTGCCTCAACGATTCCGAGCGCGGGATGCGCCTGATCAGCGGCCTCGTCGAGCGCGAGCTATCGGGGTGGATTTGAGGGCGGGCAGAGCGTAGTCGGTTGAAATTAAATCAGTGCGCGGCCCAACATTTTCGCGGCGCATGATCCTTTCCGAAAACCGGTTCCCACTTTTCGGGGATCATGCGCTAGGCGACGCCGATGCGGAGCAACTCGTGGACGCGCACGAGCCCGACGGGCTTCGTTCCTTCCACCACGAACAGGGCATTGACCTTGACCGCGTTCATAAAGGCAAGCGCCTCGCCCGCGAGCTGATCGGGCCGCACGGTCTTCGGCTTCCTCGACATCACTTCGTCGACCGAGCGCGTTAGAAGATTGTCGCCCATGTGCCGGCGCAGGTCGCCGTCGGTGATGATCCCGATCAACGTGCCCGCCGCGTCGACGATGCCGACGCAGCCAAAGCCTTTCGTCGTCATCTCGATGATCGCGTCCTTCATGCGCGTGCCGTCGCGCACGAGCGGGGTTGCTTCCCTGTGATGCATGATGTCACGCACGAAGGTCAGGCTTGCCCCGAGCTTGCCGCCGGGGTGCAGCGCCTTGAAATCGAGCGCGGTGAAGCCGTGGCTTTCGAACAGCGCCACCGCGAGCGCATCGCCGAGCGCGAGCTGAACGAGCGTCGAGGTCGTCGGCGCGAGACCCAGCGGGCATGCCTCGGTCGCCTGCGGCAACAGCAATAGAACGTCGGCGGCCTCCGCCAGCGTCGATTTCGCATTCGAAGTAACCGCGATCAGCGCGACGCGGAAGCGCTTGGCGTATTCGATGAGATCGCGCAATTCGCCGGTTTCGCCCGACCAGGAGAGCGCCACGATCACGTCGTCGCGGGTGATCATGCCGAGATCGCCGTGGCTCGCTTCGCCCGGATGCACGAAATAGGCGGGCGTGCCGGTTGAGGCGAAGGTGGCCGCGATCTTACGGCCGATATGGCCGCTCTTGCCCATGCCGGTGACGATCACGCGGCCGCTCGCGGCGCGGATTTTTTCCACCGCGGCGACGAAGGTCTCGCCGAGACTGTTGTTGATTGCCGCGGAGAGTGCTGCGAGCCCCGCGGCTTCCGTTTCCAGCGTCCGCAGGGCGGAGCGGACGAGTTCGGAGGAAGCCCCCAAATCAGCGGGTTTGCGGCTTTTCGCGCCGACCATGAACGAACCCCTCGCTGTCCCTTAAGGGCGGTTTTCCTAGCACGGCCAAGGGGTGGAGGCGACCCCGGCGGAGGAACAAGGGTCCGTTAACCATGCGCATTTTACCTTCATTAACCATACGAACGAGTGAAGAGCCCCAACGGTGCCGCGCCATTCACGACCCGGACGATCGAGCGCCGTTGCCGCGCTCGTGCTTTTGCTATGCGCGGCTTTCGCCTTCGCGGCGGGTGACGGAGACGGCCTCGCGCGCATGGGCTTGCGCTCGACGCTGTCCGCCGGCGGAAGCAAGGGCGCTCAGATTTCCCAATCGGACGGCCAGCCATTCAGTGCGCCGCCCGCTTCCGGCGCCGGCGACACCGGCTTCGTGTCGGCGGAGCAAGCGCAGCACCGCTTGAAGCATCGCAAGAAGAAAAAGCCGGAAACCGCCTTGGCGGCAACGGTAGCGCGGCCGGCCGCACCCATCCAGGAACGCGCGCAACGGACGAATGTCGCTACAAGCATCATCACTTCGTCGATACCTTCCACGGCGGGGCCCTTCAAGCGGCCGAAAGCGGAAGAGGAGCCTTACGGGCCGGTGGGAATCCGCGAAGGCGCCTTCGTGCTGAAGCCGAGCATCGAGGTTTGGGAAGGCTACGACGACAATCCGTTGCGCACGCAAGGCGGACCCGGCTCGCGTTTCACCACGGTGAAGTCGGCGTTGAGCGCGCAATCGGACTGGTCGCGCCACGAGCTGTCGATGGATCTCCGCGGCTCCTTCACGCATTATACCGACATCGACCACAATGACCGCCCTGAAGCCGCGGCGATCGTGCGCGGACGGATCGACGTCACCAAGACGACGCGCATCGAGCTCGTAGAAAAAGCGGCGCTGACGACGCAAAGCGCCGGCACGCCCGACTCCGTCACCGGCGCGAAACGGCCGCCCAACATTTATACCCTCGGCAGCACGGTCGGGGTGGTGCAGGGCTTCAATCGTTTCGAGCTCGGGCTCTACGGCGGCTACGAGCGCAACATCTATCAAAACGCGGACTTGATCGGCGGCGGCGTCCTCGACCTCTCCGACAGCAATTACAACAGCTATTCGACGAGGCTGCGCGCGAGCTACGAGGTGACCGGCGGCGTGAGGCCGTTCGTGGAGGCCTCGGTCGATACGCGCGTCTTCGACCACACGGTGGATTCTTTCGGCATCCGCCACGGCTCGGACGGCATGAAGGCGGATGTCGGTATCGCCTTCGACCGGCCGGAGATCATCAAGGGCGAGGCGTCGATCGGCTATGGACGCCGGACCTACGACGATCCGACGCTTCCGAATATTTCGGGATTGATGGTCGATTCCTCGCTGATATGGAAGGCGACGCCGCTAACCAAGGTCACGCTCAACGTTACGTCCACGATCGGAGAAAGCACGCTCACGGGCGCCTCGGGCGTATTTACGCACGAGGCGAAGGTCATCGTCGATCACGACTTCAGGCGTTGGCTCATCGGCTCCGCCTTCGCGAGCTATGGCATCGACGATTATCACGGCATCGGCCGTGTCGACGACCGTTTCACCTACGGCGGCGCCTTGACCTATTACTTCAACCGCTCGTTTGCGCTGCGCGGCGAGCTGCGGCAGGAGCGTCAGACTTCGAATACCCCGGGCAATAGCTACACGGCCAACATCGTGATGATCGGTTTGCGCCTGCAGCGTTGAGGGGTGGTCCGGAGGAATCATATTTCCGGCTTGATTGCACTTGAGGGTGTAATCTTGCCCTGATGGGAGCGGGATGATGGAGCGGAAGCGGAGAGTCGCGAACCAAGGCGCTTCGCGTCGGCGGCGCCAAGCGCTGTTCGGGGGAATTCTGCTCGCGGCCTCGGTGCCGCTTGCGCCCGCTCTGCCGCAGGGCGAGAACGATCAACGCTATCAATCCTTTATCACGGGGAGCGCGCCGCAACCGGTCCCGGCCGTCCAGGGCTCGACGCATCCGCTGATGACGCCCGAGGCGATCGCTTCCGCGGCGGCCAATTTCGACCGTTGCCTCGAATCGCTGTGGCCGCAGGCAGCCCAACGCCGCGTCTCCCGGCGCACCTTCGACGCGGCGACGCGCGGGCTCGCGCCCGATCTCAAGATCATGGACCTTCTGGACCGGCAGCCCGAGTTCGAGAAACCGATCTGGGATTATCTCGACGATCTCGTGAACGACAACCGCATCGCCACCGGCAAGATCGCCGTCGCGCAAAACCGCACGGCGTTCGACGCCGTTGAAAAAGCCTATGGCGTCGATCGCTACATTCTGGCCGCGATCTGGGGGATCGAGTCGAATTTCGGCACCCAGGGAGGAGAGCGCCCGGTGGTGCAATCGACCGCGACGCTCGCCTGCATCGGCCGGCGGCAAAACTATTTCCGCGAGGAGTTCCTCTCCACCCTCGAGATTCTCGAACACGGGGACGTTCCCGCCGAGCATCTGAAGGGCTCCTGGGCCGGCGCCTTCGGGCCGACCCAGTTCATGCCGACTTCCTTCAAGCGCTATGCCGTCGATTTCGACGGCGACGGCAGGAAGAACGTCGTGGATTCGATTCCGGATCTCCTCGCCTCGACCGCCAACAATCTGAAGCGCGACGGCTGGCATGCGGGTTCCAGCTGGGGCTACGAGGTGGTGCTGCCGCCGAGTTTCAACTTCATGCTCGCCGACCGTTCGACCCGAAAGACGATCAAGGAGTGGGAAGCGCTCGGCATCAGGCGCGCGGGAGATAAAACGTTCCCGCGTCCCGGCGATGTCGCCTTCCTCGCAACGCCGGCGGGCGGGCGCGGGCCCGCCTTCCTGATGATCGAGAATTTCCGGGTGATCATGAAATACAATCCGGCGGAGGCCTACGCGCTGGCGATCGGCCATCTCGCGGACCGCATCCGGGGCGGCGGGCCGTTGGTGCAGCCTTGGCCGCGCGACGAGGGCGCGCTCACGCGTAGCGAGCGCTTCGAGCTGCAGGAAAGGTTAGCCACGCTCGGATACGACGTTGGGGAAAACGACGGTAATCTCGGCCCGCGCACGCGGGCGGCGCTGCGCGATTTTCAGTCGCACTCCGGGCTCGCGCCCGATGGCTTCGCGAGCGGGAAACTGCTCGAGCGCTTGCGGTGCGGACGCTGACCCCGCGACAAGACCGCGCCGGGCGGGCTTTTTGAAAAAGTCTTGAAATGGCCGCGAAACTCGGCCATCGCTAAGGGGTATCCGAGCGTCAGGCCCGCCATGCGCCGAACCTATTTCCTGGCTTTTCTCCTGGGCGCCGCCGTCCTCGCGGGCTTCGCGAATGAAGCCGCAGCACAGCGCGACGAGCGCTTCTTTTTTCTCCGCGATCCGTTCCGCCGGGAGCGTTCGCTGTTCAATTTTCCCAATTTCGAGGCGCCGCCGCGCCGGGTCATCGCGGAGCCGCCTTCGGGTCAGCCCACCGGGGTCGTCTACGGCTCGAGCGTTGAAGCCGACAGCCTGCGGATGATCGGCGCGAGCGAATACGTGCTCGTGTTCGGCGATGTGATGGCCGACCAGCTCGCGCAAGGCCTTGCCGACGCCTTCGTGAGCGACCGGCCGGAAGTGGCGATTTCCAGAAAGACGAAGGCGAATTCGGGCTTCGTGCGCGGCGACTTTTACGACTGGGTCGGGTTGGCGCCGGCACTGCTTGCCAAGGAGAAAGTCACGGCGATCGTCGTGATACTGGGCGTGAACGACCGCCAGCCGCTGCGCGACGATCAGGGAGCCTACGAGTTCCGCACCGACCGTTGGCGGGAACTTTACGGCAAACGCATCGAGGATTTCCTCGTCAAATTGAAGGACAAGAACGTTCCGATTTTCGTCGTCGGCATGCCTTCGATGCGCAATCCGAAACTTTCGACCGATGTGGTCTATCTCAATGAAATTCTCGCCGAGCGCACGCGCAAGGTGGGCGGCTATTACGTGGATGTGTGGGACGGATTCATCACCGAGGCCGGGGACTTCATGGCGAGCGGCCCCGCGCTCGACGGACAGATCCGCCGTCTGCGCGCGGAAGACGGCATCCATTTCACCAAGGCGGGTCAACGCAAGCTCGCCCATTATGTCGAGCGCGAGCTGATCCGCCTGTTCGATTCCCATGGCGGAGTGCCGCCTTCGATTCCGCGCGACACGGCGCCGGAGCCCCCGCCCTCGGCGGCGGTGCAACCGGGGCAGACGCCGGTGCCCGCCGCGCGCCCGCTCGCGGGCCCGGTGCTGTCGCTGACGCAGCCGGCGGCGCTTTCCGGACCGCTTGCGGGCGGCGGGGTCAGCGCCGGCCCGGCGCGGGCTCCTGTTGCCGATCCGATTGCCGCGCGGACGTTGATCGAGGGAATTCCGGCCGAGCCTGTCGCCGGGCGCGCCGACGACTTTCGCTGGCCGCCGCCCGAGGCCGCGCCGCAGGAATCGCCGCCTTCCGGATCGAAGGCGAAAGCGGCGCCGGCCAGGGCGCCGCGCTAGCTCAGCGCGGCAGCGTCGTCGATCCCATCAGGAATTTGTCGATCGCGTGCGCCGCCTGCCGGCCCTCGCGGATCGCCCAGACCACCAGCGATTGCCCGCGCCGCATGTCGCCGGCGGCGAATACCTTCGGGATCGAGGTCTGATAGGCGTCGGTATTGGCGTCGACATTTCCGCGCGCATCTAACTTCATGCCGAGATTCTTGATCATGCCTTCGTGCACCGGATGCACGAAACCCATGGCGAGCAGCACGAGATCGGCCGCAAGCTCGAACTCGC
This sequence comes from Xanthobacteraceae bacterium, assembly GCA_041491825.1. GTDB lineage: Bacteria > Pseudomonadota > Alphaproteobacteria > Rhizobiales > Xanthobacteraceae > Palsa-892. Next base: position 6,005 of record JBGPVT010000057.1, read on the forward strand.
CGCCGGATACCGGTTTCATCTTGTCATCGACGTGAACGCAATGAAGTTTTTTGACCCGGCCGTTCTCGCCCGAAAAGCGTTGCGTCATCACTGAGAATTCGCGCTCGACGCCTTCCTCCTGGCTCGCCGAAGTGCGGAGCTTAAGGGGCCAATCCGGCCAGGTGAGCATCTTGTCTTCGTGCAGCGGCGGCTGCGGCATGATCTCGAGCTGGGTGATCGAGAGCGCGCCTTGGCGCGCGGAAGTTCCGATGCAGTCGGAACCGGTGTCGCCGCCGCCGATCACGATCACATGCTTGCCGGTGGCGAGGATCGGCTCGCCGGCTTCCGCCGGCTCCCCGCTCACCCGCCGGTTCTGTTGCGGCAGGAAATCCATCGCGAAATGGATGCCCTTGAGCTCGCGGCCGGGAATCGGGAGATCGCGGCCTTTCTCGGCGCCGCCGGACAAGAGAACCGCGTCATGCGCCTTGACGAGCTTTTCGACCGGCTTGTTGACGCCGACATGGGCGCCGTAATGAAAAACGACGCCTTCCGCTTCCATCTGCGCGACGCGGCGCTCGACGTGATGCTTTTCCATCTTGAAGTCGGGAATGCCGTAGCGAAGCAGCCCGCCGGCCTTGGCGTATTTTTCGTAGAGATGGACTTCGTGGCCGGCGCGCGCGAGCTGTTGTGCGGCGGCCAATCCCGCGGGGCCGGAACCGACAATCGCGACCTTCTTCCCGCTCTTCGAAGCGGGCGGCTCGGGCTTCACCCAGCCTTCCGCGAAAGCGCGGTCGACGATCGCGCACTCGATCGTCTTGATGCTGACCGGCTGGTCGATGATGTTGAGCGTGCAGGAAGCCTCGCACGGCGCCGGGCAAACGCGGCCGGTGAATTCGGGAAAATTGTTGGTCGAGTGAAGATTGCGCGCGGCCTTTTCCCACTCGTTCTTGTAGACGAGGTCGTTCCAATCGGGAATCTGGTTGTTCACCGGACAACCGGTGTGGCAATAGGGAATGCCGCAATCCATGCAACGCGCGGCCTGATCGCGCGTATCCTTCTCCGACAGCGGGATCAGGAACTCGCGATAGTGCTTGAGTCGCTCGGCGACCGGTTGGTAGTGCCGATCCTCCTGCTCGATCTCCAAAAAACCGGTGATCTTGCCCATTGGCCCTAGGCACCGGCTGCGAGGCGAGGCTTCTCGGCCTCTTCCTGGGCCTTGAGCTCGGCGAGCGCGCGGCGGTATTCGACCGGCATAATCTTGCGGAATTTCGGCAGATAATTCTTCCAGTCGGCGAGAATTTCCGCCGCCCGCTTCGAGCCGGTGTAATGCGCGTGTTGCGCGATCAACCGGTGCAGCCGGGCGGCATCGTGGCGGGTCATATCCTTCATGACATCGACACGGCCATGCGCCGCGAGATCGCGGGCGTGGTGATAGACGCGCTCGCTCACATCTTCCTCGTCGATGACCGGTTCGAGCGCGACCATGGCGAGATTGCAGCGGCTCTCAAAAGTGCCGTCCTCGTCGAGAACATAGGCGATGCCGCCCGACATGCCGGCGGCGAAGTTGCGCCCGGTGCGGCCGAGCACCACGACCACGCCGCCCGTCATATATTCGCAGCAATGATCGCCCGCGCCCTCGATGACGGCGGTGGCGCCGGAGTTGCGGACCGCGAAGCGCTCGCCGGCGATGCCGCGGAAATAGCACTCGCCCTCGATCGCGCCGTAAAGCACGGTGTTGCCGACGATGATCGACTCTTCCGGCACGATGCCGCTTCCGGCCGGCGGCCGGATGATGAGGCGGCCGCCAGAGAGGCCCTTGCCGACGTAATCATTGCCTTCGCCGTCGAGCTCGAAGGTCACGCCGCGCGCGAGCCACGCTCCGAAGCTCTGGCCCGCCGTGCCCGTGAACTTCACGTGGATCGTATCGTCGGGGAGGCCCGCATGGCCGTAGCGTTTGGCGATCTCGCCCGAGAGCATGGCGCCGGCGGTGCGGTCGGTGTTCTTGATCGTGGCCGCGAGCTTCACCGGCGCGCCGCGATCAAGCGCCGCCTGGGCGTCCGCGATCAGCTTGCGGTCGAGGATCTTGTGGATCTTGTGATCCTGCGGCTCGCACTTGAAAATGTTCACGCCTTTCGGCGCCGCGGGCTTGGTGAAGAGGCGCGAGAAATCGAGGCCTCTCGCCTTCGCGTGCTCGACGACCTTCCGCCGGTCGAGCATCTGCATCTGGCCGATCATCTCGTCGAAGCGGCGATAGCCGAGCGAGGCCATCAGTTCGCGCACTTCCTCGGCGACGAAGAAGAAATAGTTGATCACGTGCTCGGGCTGGCCGCGGAAGCGCTTGCGCAAGACCGGATCCTGCGTCGCGACGCCGACGGGGCAGGTGTTCAAATGGCACTTCCGCATCATGATGCAGCCGGCGGCGATCAGCGGCGCCGTCGCGAAGCCGAATTCGTCGGCGCCGAGCATCGCGCCCACCACGACGTCGCGGCCGGTGCGGATGCCGCCGTCGACCTGGACCGATATGCGGCCGCGCAGGCGATTGGCGACAAGCGTCTGATGGGTTTCGGCGAGCCCGATCTCCCATGGCGAGCCCGCGTGCTTGATCGAGGTGAGTGGCGAAGCGCCGGTGCCGCCTTCGTAGCCGGCGATGGTCACGTGATCCGCGCGCGCCTTCGAAACGCCGGCCGCGACCGTGCCGACGCCGATCTCGGAGACGAGTTTGACCGAAACCCAGCCCTCGGGATTGACGTTCTTGAGATCAAAGATGAGCTGCGCGAGATCCTCGATCGAATAGATATCGTGATGCGGCGGCGGCGAGATCAGGCCGACGCCCGGCGTCGAGTGGCGCACCTTGGCGATGATTTTATCGACCTTGTGGCCGGGCAGCTGGCCGCCCTCGCCGGGCTTGGCGCCCTGCGCGATCTTGATCTGCATCATGTCGGAGTTGACGAGGTATTCGGTCGTCACCCCGAAGCGCGCCGAGGCGACCTGCTTGATCGCCGAGCGCATCGAATCGCCATTCGGCAGCGGCTTGAAGCGGTCGGCTTCCTCGCCGCCTTCGCCGGTATTGGATTTTCCGCCGATCCGGTTCATGGCGATCGCGAGCGTGGTGTGCGCCTCGCGCGAGATCGAGCCGAAGGACATCGCGCCCGTCGAGAAGCGCTTGATGATGTTCTTCGCGGACTCGACCTCGTCGAGCGGAATGGACTTGCGGCCGTCCTCTTCCGCGGGCTTCAGGCGGAAGAGCCCGCGGATCGTGTAAAGCCGCTCGGACTGCTCGTTGATCGTCTTCGCGAAATCGCGATATTTTTGCGGGTTGTTGCCGCGCACCGCGTGCTGGAGGGCCGCCACCGTCGTCGCGTTCCAAACGTGCTCCTCGCCGCGCACGCGCACCGCGTATTCGCCGCCGACGTCCAACATCTCGCGATAGATCGGTGAATCACCGAAGGCGTCCCGATGCCGCTCGACTGATTCGTGCGCGATGCCGTCGAGCCCGACGCCTTCGATGCGCGTCGCGGTGCCGGCGAAGAACTCGGCGACGAAATCCGAGGTAAGACCGACCGCGTCGAAAATCTGCGCGCCGCAATAGGACTGGTAGGTCGAGATGCCCATCTTGGACATCACCTTCAGCAAACCCTTGTCGATCGACTTGATGTAGCGCTTGAGGATTTCCTTCTCGTCGAGCTTTTGCGGCAGCTCGTCCTTGGCCGCGACCAGCGTCTCGAAGGCGAGATAAGGATTGATTGCCTCAGCGCCGTAGCCGGCGAGACAAGCGAAGTGATGCACCTCGCGCGCCTCGCCCGTTTCGACCACGAGCCCGACGGAGGTGCGCAGGCCCTTGCGAATCAAATGATGATGCACGGCTGCGGTCGCGAGCAGCGCCGGGATCGGCACGCGCTCGGGTCCGAAGTGACGGTCGGACAAAATAATGATGTTGACGCCGTCGCGAACGGCCTTCTCGGCGCCGCCGCAAAGGGCTGCGAGCGCCTTCTTCATTCCGTCGGCGCCGCCTTCGGCGGCATAGGTGATGTCGAGGCTCATCGACTGAAAATAGGAATCGACGTCCGCGATCTCGCGGATTTTTTCCAGGTCCTCGTCGGTGAGGATCGGTTGGTGCACCTCGAGGCGCTTCTTGTC
>JBGPVT010000058.1:0-10086 GCA_041491825.1 Xanthobacteraceae bacterium
AGATAATCGACGACGAGATCGAGGATGTCGCCCGAATAGCGGGGCCACGTCTCGGCGGCCCGGAGCTTGCGCGCGAGCACGCCGTCGACGCCGTCGACGAACAGCGCCACAGCGAGCCAGCCGAACATTTGCGGCCAATGCCCCTCGATGGCGGCTAGAAGCGCGAGCAGCGCGAAGGCCGCGCCCGAGGCCGTGAAAACATGCACGAGAAAAACGAGCGCGCGGAGAAGCGCCGGGCGTTCCGTGAGCGGCGGCGGCGGCGCTTCCGTCACGCTCCATTGCCCCAATCGAGGCGGCAAATCTCGGCGCTGCGGCCGGCAAAGTTCCAGTTGCGGCCGAAGGCGCGCATGCGGCTCTTGTCGGCGCGGGAGACGATCACGTCGGGGGCGATCCAGTATTCGCTGTTCTTGATCACCACTTGTTCGCCGTTTTCCTTGCCGCGCACGGGGGTCACGGCGCCGTCGACGATGCCGGGGATTTGGAAATGGCGGGTGCCGTTCTCGACCCGGTAGTGGATCGGCTCCTGGCGGACGCCCAAGAACTTGCCGACCAGGATCGACAGGAGATGCGTCGAGCCGCCGGCGCGGCCGGTGAAGATGCGGGTCAGCGCCTTGACGGCGTAAATGCTCGCGCGCTCGTCGATGAACAGCCCCGCCTCCCAATTGCCGCGCGACATGAGGCCCGGAATTTCCATGACCAGGCCCGCATTGATGCCGGCGAGATCGACGTCGTCGAAATGGCCCTTGTCGATGCGAATGCCGGCCCAGGTCTGGCAATAGCCCTCGGTCGGCGGCGCGTTGCCGAGCGACAGCACGCAAGGGCAAAATACCGTGCAATTACAGGAGAGTACGAGCTCTCCTTCAAGTTTCCAGGGTTCCACGGCCTTCGACCTCCGATTAGCCCAACAGCGGATGCTCAAAACTCACCACGAGGAAAACCGCCCCCGCCGCGATCAACGCGATCCCGACGATGCGCGGCAGCGCTTGCGAGCGCGTGATCTTCTCCGCCGCCATGACCGCCGCCAACCCCGCCATCCATACGAGGTTCATGGCGCCGACGAAAAGCATCAACAGCATCAACGCCCAACAGCAGCCAAGGCAATAGATGCCTTGCCGCAGCCCCAGGCGGAATACGCCGTCGGTGCGGTCGGTCCACTGCGCGAAAAAGAACGCGAACGGCCGCCGGCAGCGCGCGAGGCACGCATCTTTCAACGCCGAGAATTGATAAAGGCCGGCCAGGATCACCCCCCCGCCGGCGGCAAGCACAGCGATTTCCGAGCCGGGCGCGATCCATCGAGACAGCAGGATTTCGGCGCCGCTCGCCGCAAACGCGAAAGCGATCCACACCGCGAGATAACCGGCGGCGAGCACGAGCGGCGAAACGGTAATGGCGCCCTTCGCTGCCGCGGTTTCCGCGATCTCCGCATAGGTGAGCAGCATGGGAGCGGCACCCGGCAGCATCATCACCAGCGCCATCGCCGCCCAGGCCGCGAACGAAAGCGCGAAGGCCATGGCATTGGCGTCAAGTACTGCATTCGCTCCGCACAGCACTTTGAAGGCCGTAAAATTTCCGGCGCCGTTCTGGGTCATGAGGACGCCGAGGATCGCAGCACCGAGCGCCGTAAGCGCGCATATACCGGTGAGCGCGACGCTCCGCGGCCGCGCGGCCTGGCGCGCGAGCATGGCCGCAAGGGGCGAAAGATGACGGAAATCTTCGTACACGGACATCGCTAAACCGGCCGCGCGGAGCCTATCGCATACAAGCGCGCGCCGGTACCACCCTCGCCTTGCTTGGCTAATGGCGCTATCACCGCGCTCATGGCGGATACATTCAGCGCGGAAGTGGCGGTGGTCGGCGGCGGGCCCGCCGGCCTCGTGGCTGCACTCGCGCTTGCCGCCACCGGCACCGAGACGCTTCTGGCCGCGCCGCCGCCGCCTGCCGACCGCCGGACGACGGCGCTCCTCGACGGCTCGGTGGAAGTGCTGAAGGCGCTCGGTGTTTGGCCTTCGCTCGCGCTGGAAGCCGCCCCTCTCAAGTTTCTACGCCTGGTGGATGCCACGCAAAGAATCCTGCGTGCGCCGGAAGTCTTGTTCGACTCCGCCGAACTCGGTCTCGAAGCCTTCGGCTACAATATCGAAAATACGCATCTGCGAGAGCGGCTGCTCGCGGCCTGCCGCCAGGCAGCAAATCTCCGCATCATTGAGGCAGCGGTTACGGCGCTGGAACTCGACGAGGGCAGCGCGACGCTGAAGCTCGATCGAAGCGAGGAGCGCGTGCGACTCGTCGCCGCCGCCGACGGTAGAAAATCGCTCTGCCGCGCCGCCACCGGCATTGAAATGCGCTCGCGCACGCTGCCGCAGACGGCGATCGCGCTAAATCTGCGGCACAGCCGGCCGCATGGCGATACGTCGACCGAATTCCATACCGAAAGCGGGCCGTTTACGCTGGTCCCGCTCAAAGGGAACCGATCGAGCCTCGTCTGCGTCGTCGAGCCCGATGAAGCCGAAAAGCTGAATAGCCTGGATGACCGTGCGCTCGGCTTTGAAGTCGAGCGCCGCGCGCATTCGATCCTCGGCAAGATGGAAATCGACGGCGCGCGTGGGATCTTTCCGCTGACGGCCGAAACCGCGGAGAGTTTCGCCGCCAACCGCGTGGCGCTCGTCGGCGAAGCCGGCCACGTGCTGCCGCCGATCGGCGCGCAGGGCCTCAATCTCGGGATCCGCGACGCGGCGACGCTCGCCGAACTCGTCGCCGACGCCCGCCGCGAGGGCCGCGATCCGGGGGGCGTCGTCTTGCTCGAAGAATACGACGCGCGGCGGCGCGCCGATGTGCGCTCGCGCGCGCTCGTGGTTGACGTCGCCAACTGGTCGCTGATGACCGATTTCCTGCCGGTCCACGCCGCGCGCGGGCTCGGGCTGCATCTCGCCGCCCGCGTCGGCTTCTTCCGCCGCGCGCTGATGCGGCAGGGGCTGGGGCGGAGCGAAAGCACGCCGCACCTCATGCGCGGCGAGCGGCTCTAGCTATTTTACTTCGCCGAGCGGCGGAAAGCCGCGCGTCTTTTCCTCGCCCCTGAACGCCGGCGAAATCGGCACCGGCAGCGCCGGCATCGTGCGGCCATCGGGCGCGGATATTTTGCGCTCGAACAGCCCGCGCGCGACGAAATGCGGGTCGTGCAGCGCCTCCTCGAGCGAAGCCATGATCGTCACGCAGCAATCGGCCTTGGCGAAGAGCGGCTTCCAGTGCGAGGCCGTTTCCGATGCAATGATCGCGCGCACGGCCTCGATCGTCGCCTTTGGATCGCGGCTGTCGTCGACGAATTCCTTGGGAAGCCCGATCGTCGCGCAGAACGATTGCCAAAACTTTTGTTCCAGCGCGCCGCAGGCGACAAGCTTGCCGCCGGCCGTGGGGTAGAGCTGATAGCGCGGCGAGGCGCCGAAATGGCGGAGCTTCTCCGGCTCGACCTCCTTGCCGCTCGAAAAACGGGTGGCGAGCGCCAGCCAAGCGAAGGTGAACATCGCGTCGCTCATGGCGATGTCGAGATAGGCGCCCTCGCCGGTTTTCTCGCGCCCGATCAGGCCGAGCAAGATGTTCATCACGGCGGGAAAACTGCCGCCGCCGATGTCGGCGATCAGCGCCGGCGGCACCGTCGGCCGGTCCATCGGTCCCGGCGACAGCGATAAGAGCCCGGTCGCGCCGATATAATTGATGTCGTGACCCGCCTCGTCGCGGCGCGGACCTTCCTGGCCGTAGCCGGTGATCGAGCAATAGACGATTTTGGGATTGCGCGCGCGCACGGCGTCATAGCCGAGACCGAGCCGCTGCATCACGCCGGGACGGAACTGCTCCACCAACACGTCGGCGCGATCGATGAGTTCGAACACCCGCGACTTGTCGGAGTCTTGCTTGAGATCGGCGACGAGGCTCTTCTTGCCGCGGTTGAGGAAGGCGAAGGCCGCCGACTGTCCGCCCCAATACGGCGGAAAGCGCCGCACGTCCTCGCCGCCCGGGCGTTCGATCTTCACCACCTCGGCGCCCGCCTCCGCGAGCAGAAGGGTTGCGAGTGGCCCCGGCAGGAGCGTCGTGAAATCGGCGACCAGCACGCCTTCGAGCGGTTTCATAACGACTTCATATCAATGAAAGAGGTTGGGCGCGAGCCGCTTGTGCTGCACGAGGCGCGGCTAGGCGAAACGCCCGGCCTCGGTTAAACCCTTCCCGACCGAAGACGGAATTCGCCGATGAAACTTCCCCGTAATTTCTTCCGCCCGCTCGCGCTCGGCGCGCCTACGCCGTTGCGCGAATTGCCGGTGCGGCTCGAGCGCGTGATCCATTTCGTACCGGCGCACAACGAAAAGGTACGCGCGCGCGTCGGCGACATCATCAAGGACGTCGACGTCATCCTCGGCAATCTCGAGGACGCGATTCCGGCCGACGCCAAGGACGCCGCGCGCAAGGGCTTCATCGAAATGGCGAAGAAGAACACCTTCGGCACCACCGGCCTGTGGACGCGCATCAACTCGCTCGCCAGCCCCTGGGCCCTCGACGACATCGTCGAAATCGTGAGCGAAGTCGGCGACAAGCTCGACGTGATCATGCTCCCCAAGGTCGAGGGCCCGTGGGACGTCCATTATCTCGATCAACTGCTCGCGCAGCTCGAGGCGAAGCGCGGGATCAAAAAACCGATCCTCATTCACGCGATCCTGGAGACCGCCGAGGGGGTGATGAACGTCGATCAGATCGCCTCCTCCTCGCCGCGCATGCACGGCATGAGCTTTGGTCCTGCGGATCTCGCGGCCTCCCGCGGCATGAAGACGACGCGGGTCGGCGGCGGCCATCCGGAATACAAGGTGATCGCCGACCCCGGCAGCGGTCCGCGCGCGGCCGCGCAGCAGGATCTCTGGCACTACTCGATCGGCCGCATGGTCGATGCCTGCGCCGCCAACGGCATCAAGCCGTTCTACGGGCCGTTCGGCGACATCGCCGATCTCGAGGGCTGCGAGGTGCAGTTCCGCAACGCCTTCCTGCAAGGCTGTCTCGGCGCCTGGTCGCTGCACCCGAACCAGGTCGAGATCGCCAAGCGCGTCTTCAGCCCCGACCCCGGCGAGGTCGCCTTCGCGAAGAAAATTCTCGCCGCCATGCCCGACGGCACCGGCGTCGGCATGGTCGACGGCAAGATGCAGGACGACGCCACCTGGAAACAGGCGAAGGTCATGGTCGATCTCGCCAAGCTCGTCGCCGCGAAGGATCCCGCCCGCAAGAGCCTCTACGGCTTCTAGTGCGCTGAAGCATGATCTTTTCCGAAAACCGGTCCCCACTTTTCGGGATCATGCTTTAGACCCGAAATTCGCCGTGATTGGCGGCGAATTTCCCCCTATATTGGGGGCGGTAAGGGTGCGCCATGAACACCAAAAGCCGCCAGGCAAAATATCGTATCGGACAGGTCGTTCGCCACCGCGTGTTTCCGTTCCGCGGCGTGGTCTTCGACATCGATCCGTCGTTCAACAATACCGAGGAGTGGTACCTTTCGATCCCGGAGGAAATCCGGCCGACGAAGGACCAGCCCTTCTATCATCTCCTCGCCGAGAACGCGGAAAGCGAGTACATCGCCTATGTGTCGGAGCAGAATTTATTGCCCGACACTTCCGGCGAGCCGCTGCGTCATCACGAACTCGAAGAGCGATTCTATGCCGACGGCAACGGCGCCTATCGCGCGCGCGACCGGCAAGTGCACTAGTGCCCCGAACCCGAAGTTCGTACGAGAGTGTGCGCGAGGGCTTACGAACTTCGGAATCGGGACACTAGCGAAAACAAAACGGCGCGCGAGGTCCGCGCGCCGTTTCGGTATTTTCGGGACCGAGCCCGTATTGATTACTGCTTTTGCTGCTTCTCGCGCTCGACGCGCGCCTCGTCGGCGGCTTTCTGCAGTTTTTCCTGCATCTTCTTGCGCTGGTCTTCCATCGCCTTGAGGTCCATCGCCGGGCCGTCATAGACCTTGGCGAATTCCTTGGTCGGGAAGATGAAGTGGATCGTGCGCGGCGGCGCCTGCGCGGTGATGACCTGCACCCACATCTCCTGCGACTTTTTCAGCGCGCTGATGAAGTTCTGGTCGACCGAGACCTCGACGATGCAAACCGGCGACTGATTGGGCGGCGCGACGCAAGCGGTATAGGGCAGCTCGCTTTGCAGCGCCGAGCCGTCGATCAACACCCGGATGCCCGGCTGGATCAGCATGCCGAGCGGCGCCACGACGCGGAAAATCTTGTTCGGATTGTCGGGAAGCTCGGCGAAGCTCGCCGACATCAGGAACTGCCCGGTCTCGGCGATCTGCGCCTGGCTGATTTCGCAGACCGGCTTCTTTGATTGCGGATCTTCGGCGCAGCGTTTCGTCCAGGGCGTGGGGATGGTACCGGCCGGCTGCGATTGCAGTTGCTGTTGTGCTTGCCCGGGAGCTTGCTGCGGCTGGGCCTGAGCCGGCGTCTTGGGCGCGGGCGTCTGTTGCTTCTGCTGCGCCTGAGCCGGCGTCTTGGGCGCCGCCGGCGGCGGCGTCTGCGCGAGGGCGTCGGCCGAAAGCGCGAGCGCGAATAGAGCGGCAAGACCGGCCGCGCGGCGCACGGCACCCCCCGGTGCGAAGGACATGCGAAGTTTCATCAAGACTCCCCTTAAGACTAGGCTCAAGCCGCCCCGCGACGGTGTGATGGATGGTTGTCGTTCGCGCGAACCTGAAAAGCCGCGCTCCAATTTGATTGCTCTCGGCGGCAATTGAGGCAGGAGAGTGGCATGGCCCGCGCCCAAAGCAAAGTCTCGCCTTCGCCTATGGTATCGTTTCTCTCTCCGCGAATCGGGCGATTTCGCTGAACCGGAGGAAGCCCAGTGCCGGTTGACCGCTTGCCGGGACGTCGCTTGATTTTTCCCGCGCTTGCCGCGATCGGTTTTTTCCTTTTCCTCCAATCGAGCGGCAGCGCCGAGCCCCGGCATGCGCTGGCGATGCACGGCGAGCCTCTCTATCCCGCGGGCTTCGATCATTTCCGTTACGCCAATCCGGATGCGCCGAAAGGCGGGCGGCTGACGCTCGGCCTGCTCGGCAGCTTCGACAGCCTCAACCCGCTGATCGTGCGCGGCACCGCCGTGCAGCAGGTGCGGAACTATGTGGTCGAAAGCCTGCTCGCGCGCGGACAGGATGAGCCCTTCACGCTTTACGGCCTGCTTGCCGAAAAGGTCGAAACCGACGACGCGCGCAGCTTCGTCACCTTTTATCTCGATCCGCGCGCGCGCTTTGCGGACGGAAAACCGGTCGAGGCCGACGACGTGTTGTTTTCCTGGCGACTCTTGCGCGACAAGGGACGCCCGAACCATCGCTACTATTACGGCAAGGTCGTGCGCGCCGAAAAGGTGGGCGAGCGCGCGGTGCGGTTCGAATTCGCGGATGCCGCCGACCGCGAATTGCCCTTGATCCTCGGCCTGATGCCGATCCTTCCCGCACATGCGATCGATGCGGAGCATTTCGAGGACACGGGGCTGAAGCCGCTCCTCGGCAGCGGGCCCTACCGCATCGCCGAGATGAAGGTGGGCGAGAGCGTCACGTTCAAGCGCAACCCCGACTATTGGGGGCGCGATCTCGCGGTCAATCGCGGCCTTTATAACTTCGACGAGCTGAAGCTCGATTATTATCGCGACGCCAATACCTGGTTCGAGGCCTTCAAGCGCCAACTCTACGACGCGCGCTTCGAGACCGACCCCGGCCGCTGGACGACGCAATACGACTTTCCCGCCGCGCGCGCGCGGGGACTCGTGCGCGAAAGCGCCGTCAGCGCCGAGCCGCGGCCGATGCTTGGCTTCGTCTTCAACACGCGGCGCGCGATTTTTTCCGATCCACGCGTGCGGGCGGCGATCGTGGAGTTGTTCGACTTCGAATGGGCGAATGCCAAGCTCTACTACGGCGCCTATCGGCGGACGGCGAGCTACTTCGAGGCCTCCGAGCTCTCCGCCCGCGGTCGGCCCGTGGACGAGCACGAGCGCGCGTTACTTCTCCCCTTCCCCGATGCGGTCGGGCCCGACGTGCTCGATGGCCGCTACCAGCCGCCGGTCTCCGACGGATCGGGCCGCGACCGGGCGCGGCTCAAGCGCGCGCTTGATCTCTTCGCCGAGGCGGGCTGGGTGTTGCGCGACGGCGCGCTCGTCTCGCGCGCGGACAACGAGCCGCTGCGCTTCGAAATCATGGTTTCGAGCCGCGACGAGGAGCGGCTCGCGCTCGGCTTCTCCGCGATGCTGCGGCGCGCCGGGATTACCGCCGGCGTGCGCTTCGTCGACGGCACGCAATTCGAACGGCGGCGGCAGACCTACGACTTCGACATGATGCCCTATACCTGGCAGCAGTCGCTCTCGCCCGGCAACGAGCAGAATTTCTATTTCGGCTCCGCCAGCGCCGGCATGCCCGGCACGCGCAATTATATGGGGGTGAAGTCGAAGGCGATCGACGCAATGATCGCGGCCATCATCGCCGCGCGCACGCGCGAGGAACTCGTCGCCGCCGCGCGCACGCTCGACCGCCTTCTGATGTCGGGCGTCTACGTCGTTCCGCTCTTTCACCTGCCGGAAATATGGATCGCACGCTGGCCGTGGATCGGGCGGCCAGCGACGCCGCCGCTCACCGGGCCGATGATCGAAAGCTGGTGGAGAGTGCCCGAATCGTCGCAAACGAGACCGATGGACAAGCGTTGATGCGCGAACGGACGCCAGATTTTGCCAAGAGTGGGCTCGACCCCAAGGTCGCGCTCGACGCCGTCTTCCGCCGCAACGTGTTGACGCGGCCCGGGGCGCTGGCGCTGTCCGATCCTTCCGATCGCGCCACCTTCACCGACGGCCTGCCGCGCCGGTTGAACTATGCCGAGGCCGATGTCGCGGTGAACCGCTTAGCCGCGCAGCTGAAAGCGCTCGGCTTGCCCGAGGGGTCGGCGGTCGCGCTGCAGCTTCCCAACACGGTCGAGGCCGCCCTTTCCCTGCTCGCGGTCTTGCGCGCGGGGCTCGTCGCGGCGCCGGTGCCGTTGTTGTGGCGGCGCGCGGACCTCGTGGCGGCGCTTCGCGAAATCAACGCGCGCGCGATCGTCACCATGACCCGGATCGGCGATGAGCGGCCGGCGGAGATCGCCTGCGAGGCGGCGGCCGAATTGTTCTCGCTCGGCTTTCCCTGCGCCTTCGGCCATGCCGTGCCCGACGGCGTGATCCCGCTCGATCTCGACGCGGCGATCCCCTCGCAAAAAGCGGATCTAGCGAGCGCCCGGATTTCCGTCGCGGACACCGTGGCGATTGCAACCTTCGACGCTTCAAAGCGCGGAGCTTTCGCGGTCGGCCGCTCGCATACGCAATGGATTGCGGCGGGATTCGCCGTGATGCTGGAGTCGCGGATCGCGCCCGGCGAGACCATCATTTCGACCTTGCCGCCCGCTTCGCTCGCCGGAATCGCCAGCACCTTCGTGCCGTGGCTGCTGACGGGCGGAACGCTCGCGCTCGTGCACGGTTATTCGCCGCACGCGGTGGCGCAAGCAGCGGGTAGCGGCGCGCATCTCGTGGCGCCCGCGTCCGCGCTGCCGGCGCTTTCGGAGGCGAGCGGCGAGAGTTTCGCGACCTGTATTGCCGTTCACCGCGGGCCGCAAAGCCTAGGTGTCGATCTTTCGCAGACGAATTGCGATGCGATCGTCGACGTTCAATCGTTCGGCGAGATCGGGCTCGTCGCGCAGCGGCGGATCGCGAAGGTCATGCCCTCGCCGGTGCCGATCGGCGAAACCCGGGCTCCCGCCGATGCGCCGGCAGCACCCGTTGTCATCGAGACGAAACGGCTCGCCGACGGCACGCTCGCCGTGCGCGGCGCCATGGTGCCGGACAAGGCATTCCCCGACGCCGCGCGCGACGCTGCACGGATCGAATTCGATCTCGACGGCTTCGTGCGCACGAATTTGCGCTGCCACGCCATCGGATCGAGCGGGCTCGCAATCGAAGCCACGCCCGACGGCATCATCGTGATCGGCGGTTTGCGTTACGGCGTCGACGATCTCACGATGCGGATCGCGAAAGCCTCTCCAGGCTCGACGCTCG
>JBGPVT010000059.1:0-9859 GCA_041491825.1 Xanthobacteraceae bacterium
CACGCGACGGCGGGCCTGAATGCGGCGCCGACCACGGGCAAGATCATTGCCCGGATTGCGCCGATGTTGGGCGTTAAACCGCGCCGCGATCTGCCGGCCGCCGACCATTTGATCCTGGCGTCTAGGCGCATTGCGAACTGAAGCCGCTTGGGAAAGGCCCGGTCTTGGGCAATAGCCTCGATCTTCGCGAAATGCTCGGTGCCGACGGCGCTTCCTCGCCGGCGGGGATCAGGGTCACGGGGCTCTCCGCCGATAGCCGCCGGGTCAAGTCCGGCGACGTTTTCTTCGCGCTCGCCGGCAGCAAGACCGATGGCCGCGGATTTTTGGCCGATGCCGCCGACCGTGGCGCGGTCGCGCTGGTGGGCGAAGGCGCGCGGCCCGAGGGTCTTGCATCCAATGTTCCTTATACCGGCGTGAGCGACGCACGCGCGGCGCTCGCTCGCGCGGCGGCGCGCTTTTATCCGCGGTCGCCCGCGACGATCGTCGCCGTCACCGGCACCAACGGAAAAACCTCGGTCGCTTCTTTCGTGCGCCAAATCTGGACGCGGCTCGGCCAGGCCGCCGCCAGCATCGGCACGATCGGCCTTGTGGCGCCCTCGGGCGAGACGTCGGGCAATTTGACGACGCCCGATCCGGTCTTTTTGCACGAACTGATGGACAAGCTCGCGGGCGAAGGCGTAACGCACCTTGCGATGGAAGCGTCCTCGCACGGATTGGAGCAGCGCCGGCTCGACGGCGTGCGTCTCGCGGCCGGCGCCTTCACCAATTTGACGCGCGACCATCTCGACTATCACCGGACGCTCGAAGCCTATCGCGCGGCGAAGCTGCGTTTGTTCGATACGCTCTTGCCCGCGGGCGCGGCCGCGGTCGTGGACGCCGACCAGCCGGAAGCATCCGCTATCGCCGCCATCGCCAAGAAAAGGAAATTGCATTTCTTCGGCGTCGGCCGCGCCGGCAGGGATTTGACGCTGCTCGATTCCTCGCGCGAGGGCTTGGCGCAATCGCTCCGCATTCGCGCGGCGGGCAAAGAGCGGCACGTAAGGCTGCCGCTCGTCGGCGCTTTTCAAGTTTCGAACGCGCTCGTCGCCGCGGGTCTTGCGATCGCGACCGGAACCGCCGCCGAGGATGCACTGCGGCCGCTCGAATCGCTCAAGGGCGCGAGCGGACGGCTCGAATTCGTGGGCGAGAAGAACGGGGCGCCGGTCTTCGTCGATTACGCCCACACACCCGATGCGCTCGCCAACGCACTCGATGCGCTCCGGCCCTATGCGAGCGCGCGTCTCCTCGTGGTGTTCGGCGCCGGCGGCGACCGCGATGCGGGCAAGCGTCCGCTGATGGGCGCCGCCGCCGCCGCGCGTGCCGACCGCGTGATCGTCACCGACGACAATCCGCGCAGCGAAGACCCCGCCGCGATCCGCAAGGCGATCCTGCAGGCGGCGCCGATTGCGGTCGAAATCGGCGACCGCGGCGAGGCGATCAGGACGGCGGTCAACGAATTGAAACGCGGCGATGTCCTGCTCGTTGCCGGCAAGGGCCACGAAACCGGCCAAATCGTGGGCGAGCGGACCTTGCCTTTTTCGGATCAGGCGGCGGTGCGGGCCGCGCTCGGGAACCCAGCATGAGCGAGAAGTCGCTGTGGACGCTTCCGGCGCTGGTCGCGGCGACGGGCGGCCGTTTGCTTGGATCGCCGCCGCAAGCGATCGGCGGCGTCTCCATCGATAGCCGCACCGTAGGCCAAGGCGAGGTCTTCTTTGCCATCAAAGGCGAGCGCGTCGATGGGCACGCCTATGTCGCGGCCGCGCTCGCGCGCGGTGCCGCGCTGGCGGTCGTCGCCGAGGCGAAGCTTTCCGAAATGCCGGAAGGCGCGCTTCTCGCCGTGCCCGACGTGCTCGAAGCGCTTCGCGCGCTTGCCCGCGCCGCGCGTACGCGCGCATCGGCGAAAATCATCGCGGTCACGGGCTCGGTCGGCAAGACCGGGACGAAGGAGGCGCTCCGCCATGTGCTGTCGCGCGAGGGCGAGACCTATGCCTCCGCTGCCTCTCACAACAATCATTGGGGCGTGCCGCTTTCGCTCGCGCGGCTCTCCGAGACCGCGCGCTTCGGCGTGTTCGAGCTCGGCATGAATCACGCGGGCGAACTCGCGCCGCTTGCTACGCTCGTGCGCCCGCATGTCGCCATCGTCACCACGATCGAGCCCGTGCACCTCGAATTCTTCGCCGGCATCGAAGCGATCGCCGACGCCAAGGCGGAGATTTTTTCGGGGCTCGAGCGCAGTGGTGCCGCGGTGCTCAACCGCGACAACGCGCAGTTCGAGCGTCTTGCCGCTGCCGCGCGCGCGGTAGGGGCGCGGGTCGTCGGTTTCGGCGCGCATAAAGCCGCCGAGGCGCGGCTTATCGACGTCGCGCTCCGGCCGGAAGGCTCGGCCGTTCACGCGGTCATTCTCGGCGACGAAATTACCTACAAGATCGGAACGCCGGGACGGCACATCGTTGAAAACAGCCTGGCGGTGCTCGCGGCCGCCAAGCTCGTCGGCGCTGATCTCGCGCTCGTCGCGCTCGCGCTCGCGCGGCTGCAGCCGCCGAAGGGCCGCGGCGACCGCTTCAAGCTCAATCTCGGCAGGGGCGAGGTGCTCTTGATCGACGAAAGTTACAATGCGAACCCCGCTTCCATGCGTGCAGCACTCGCGGTGCTCGGCCAAGCGCCGGTCGGACCGCGCGGGCGGCGGATCGCGGTGCTCGGCGAGATGCTGGAGCTCGGCCATGAGGGTGCCGCACTTCACCGCGATCTCGCGAGTGCGGCCGAGGCGGCGGGCATCGATCTCGTCTTTTGCGCCGGCCCCCTCATGCAGAGCCTATGGGAAGCCTTGCCCGCGGCCCGGCGCGGCGGCTATGCCGAGAGCGCCGAACGAATCGAGGCCGAGGTCATGGCCGTACTGCGGCCGGGCGACGCCATCATGATCAAGGGCTCGAACGGCAGCCGCATGGGCCCGGTCGTCGCCAAGTTGATCGAGCGGTTCCGCCTCGGCGAGCCGGCCGAGGACGCAACGGCCTGAAGGAGGTGCTTGAGTGCTTTATTGGCTCGCCGGATTCTCCGACACGATCAGCGCGCTTAACGTATTCCGCTACATCACCTTCCGCACCGGCGGGGCGGTGGTGACCGCGCTCCTGTTCGTTTTCCTGTTCGGGCCGAGGATGATCGCGTTTCTGCGCTTGAGCCAAGGCAAGGGCCAGCCGATCCGCGACGACGGGCCGCCGTCGCATCTCCTCACCAAGACCGGCACGCCCACCATGGGCGGAATCATGATTTTGGCGGGACTGTTCGTCTCGACCTTGCTGTGGGCGAACCTCACCAATCCCTACGTATGGGTCGTGCTCGGCGTCACGTTCGGCTTCGCGCTGATCGGCTTCTATGACGATTACCTGAAGGTGACGAAGACCACGCATACCGGCCTTTCCGGCCGGATGCGGCTCGGCACCGAGTTCGTGATCGCGGGCCTTGCCGTGGCCGCGATGGTGGTGATCGGCCGTCCGCCGCTTTCGACTTCGATCGCGTTTCCGCTTCTCAAGATCGCGGTGTTCGATCTCGGCTGGTTCTTCGTCGCGCTTGGCGCCTTCGTCATCGTCGGCGCCGGCAACGCGGTGAACCTCACCGACGGTCTCGACGGCCTTGCGATCGTGCCGGTGATGATCGCAGCGGCGAGCTTCGCGCTGATCGCCTATCTCGTCGGCAATCTCGTCTTTGCGGAATATCTGCAGCTTCGCCATGTCTCGCGCGCGGGCGAGCTCGCGGTCGTCTGTGGCGCCATGATCGGCGCGGGGCTCGGATTCCTGTGGTTCAACGCGCCGCCCGCATCGATCTTCATGGGCGATACCGGCTCGCTCGCGCTCGGCGGATTGTTGGGCGCGGTCGCGGTCGCGACCAAGCACGAGATCGTGCTCGCGATCATCGGCGGCCTGTTCGTGTTGGAGGCGGTCTCCGTGATCGTACAGGTCGTCTCCTTCAAGCTCACCGGCAAACGCGTATTCAGGATGGCGCCGATCCATCATCATTTCGAGCAGCTGGGATGGACCGAAGCGCAGGTCGTGATCCGGTTCTGGATCGTGGCCGTGGTGCTGGCGCTGGTCGGGCTTTCGACGCTCAAGTTGCGGTGAGCGCCGGCGATGACTCCGGTCACGGTTTTTCGCGGCAAGACGGTGGCCGTCTTCGGGCTCGGCTCTTCGGGGCTTGCGACTTGCGCGGCGCTCGCCGCGGGCGGCGCCCAGGTCGTCGCTTGGGACGATCAGGCGGCGAAAATCGCGGACGCAAAGGCAAAAGGATTTGCCGCGGAGGATTTGCGCGCCCTCGACTGGAGCACGGTCGCGGCGCTCGTGCTCGCGCCGGGCGTGCCGCTCACCCATCCGAAACCGCATTGGGCGGCCGAGCTTGCGAAGAAGCACGGGGTCGAGACAATCGGCGACATCGAATTGTTTTGCCGCGAGCGCCGTTTGAGCGTGCCCAACGCGCCCTTCGTGGCGATCACCGGCACCAACGGCAAGTCGACCACCACGGCCCTCATCGCGCATATCTTGAAGAGTGCGGGTCGTGACGTGCAGGTCGGCGGCAATCTCGGCACGCCCATCCTGTCGCTGTCGCCGCCAGCGCTCCATCGTACCCACGTCATCGAATGTTCCTCGTTCCAGATCGATCTTTCGCCGACGCTCGATCCCAGCGTCGGCGTTCTCCTCAACATCACGCCCGATCATCTCGATCGTCACGGCAGCATGGAAGATTATGCTGCGGTGAAAGAGCGTTTGGTCGCGCGGGCATTTAGAGCCGTTATCGGCGTCGACGACGATTACTGCCGCAAGATTGCAGACCGCCTTGAGAAGGCCGGGAAACTTGTAATCCGTGTTTCAGTGGAGCGTCCGCTCTCGGACGGGGTCTATCTTGAGGGCGGTAATTTAATTTTGACCGCTCGTGGACATAAAGGCGTGCTTGCTTCACTCGGCGGTATTGGCAGCTTACGCGGCGCTCATAATGCGCAGAATGCGGCCTGTGCCATTATGGCGGCAAGCGGTGTGAATGTTCCGCCCGAACACATCACGGCTGCACTGAAGACTTTCCCCGGCCTCGCGCATCGCATGGAAGAAATCGGCCATAAGGGAAAGGTGCTCTTCATCAACGACTCCAAGGCGACCAATGCCGACTCGGCTGAAAAGGCGCTTTCGTCTTTTGCCGGTGCAATCTTCTGGATCGCCGGCGGCTTGCCGAAAGAAGGCGGAATTACCTCTTTGAAAGCTTTCTTTCCGAAGATCGCCAAGGCCTACCTGATCGGGGAGGCGAGCGAGGCGTTTGCGGCGACGCTTGATGGGCAAGTGCCCCATGTCAAATGTGGCACGCTCGAAGTCGCGGTGACGAAAGCGGCGGAGGATGCGATGCGTTCGAAGGATGCGCAGCCCATCGTGCTCTTGTCGCCCGCCTGCGCGAGCTTCGACCAGTTTCCGAATTTTGAGGTGCGCGGCGAACGCTTCCACGAACTTGTCCGCGCTATCCCCGGCGTCGAGCCGATGCGGGAGGCGGCGGCATGATCTCGCGCGCGCAACGTACCCTATTCAGCGAATGGTGGTGGACCGTCGATCGGCTGATGATCGGCACCGTGCTCGCGCTGATGCTGATCGGGATCGTGCTTCTCCTGGCCGCGAGTCCGCCGGTCGCGATCCGGCTCGGACTCGATCCGTTTTATTTCGTGCACCGGCAGGCGCTGTTTCTCCTGCCGGCGCTGGCCGTCTTGTTCGCGACTTCGTTGCTTTCGCCGCGCCAGGTCCGGCGCGTGGCGCTCGCCGTCTTCTTGATCAGTCTCGCGCTTGTCGCCGCGACGCTCTTCGTCGGCCCTGAAATCAAGGGCGCCCGCCGCTGGCTTAATCTTTTCGGCGTGAGCTTGCAGCCTTCGGAATTCCTGAAGCCCGCCTTCGTCGTGCTTGTCGCCTGGGCGTTCTCCGAAAGCGGGCGGCGGCCGGAAATGCCGGCGACCCTTCTTGCTTTCGCCTTGCTCGCGTTTCCCCTCATTCTGCTCGTGCAGCAGCCCGATTTCGGCCAGACGGTGTTGCTCACGCTTGCCTGGGGAGCGCTGTTTTTCCTCTCCGGCCTGCGCTGGATGTGGACGGTTGGTTTCACCAGCGCGGCGGCGGTCGGATTGCTCGCGGCCTATAAGTTGATCCCGCATGTCGCGATCCGCTTCCAGCGCTTTCTCAACCGCGGCTCCGGCGACAGCTTCCAGATCGATACTTCGCTCGAATCCTTCATGCGCGGCGGCTGGTTCGGCCGCGGCCCCGGCGAGGGCACGGTCAAACGCATCCTTCCCGACAGCCACACCGACTTCATTTTTGCCGTCGCCGCGGAAGAATTCGGCCTAATCCTCTGTCTGATCCTGCTCGGCCTTTTCGCCTTCATCGTTTTGCGCGCGCTCGCGCATGCGCTGCGCGAAGAGGATGCCTTCACCCGGCTCGCGGTTGCGGGCCTCGCGCTCCTGTTCGGCTTCCAGTCGGCAATCGCGATGGCGGTCAGCCTTTCCCTGATCCCGGCCAAGGGCATGACGCTGCCCTTCGTGTCCTATGGCGGCTCGTCGCTGATTTCGCTCGCCTTCGGCGTCGGCATGCTGATCGCGCTCACGCGCAAGCGTTCGCGTGCCGAAAGCCTCGCGGAGCAGGAACACGCGGCCGACCGCGAGAGCGCCCGACGGGGTGCTGCGGCATGAGCGCGAACGCGCCGCTCGTATTGCTGGCGGCGGGCGGCACGGGGGGCCATCTGTTTCCCGCCGAGGCGCTTGCGAAGGCGCTTGAGCGGCGCGGCGTCGCGGTGGATCTGGCGACCGACCGTCGCGCCGCCGCCTATGCCGGCCAATTTTCCGCCCGCAAGGTGCACGTGCTTCCGTCCGATACGCTGCGCAGCCGCAATCCGCTGCAGCTCGCGCTCACGGCGTTCGTTCTCGGTTACGGCATTTTTCGCGCGATGTTTCTGCTGCTCCGTCTACGGCCCGCCGCGGTCGTCGGTTTCGGCGGCTATCCGACATTGCCGCCGGTGCTCGCAGCCTGGCTCCTGCGCATTCCGAGGATCGTGCACGAACAGAACGCGGTGATGGGCCGCGCCAACCGCTTGCTTGCCGCGCGTGCGAGCATGATCGCTACCGGCTATCCCGGCATCCTCGCGCGGAAGCCCGAACTTGCGATCAAGGCGGTGCATACCGGCAATCCGGTGCGCGCCGCGGTGCGCGAAGCCGCCGCGCGCGCTTACGAAGAGCCGGCGGAAGCAAAGCCGTTTTGCCTCCTCGTCTTCGGCGGCAGCCAGGGCGCGCGCATCATGAGCGAGATCGTGCCCGGCGCGATCGAACGCTCTGCCGCACTCGCGCGCATCCGTGTCGTGCAGCAATGCCGGCAGGAGGACATCGGCGAGGTCAAGGCGGTTTACGCCCGCCTCGGCGTCCCCGCCGAACTCGCTGTTTTTTTTAACGATCTGCCCAATCGCATCGCCGACAGCCATCTCGTCATCGCGCGCTCGGGCGCCTCGACCGTGGCGGAACTCGCGGCCATCGGCCGTCCGGCGATCCTGGTGCCGCTGCCGCATGCACTCGACCAGGACCAGCTCGTCAACGCCACCGCGCTCGCGGCGGCGGGCGGAGCGCTCGTGATCCGCCAGGACGAATTCACCGCGGAGCGGCTGGCGCAAGAGCTTTCGCAGCTCGCGGGAAAACCGGCGGTTCTCGCCGGCATGGCCGCCGCCGCGCGCCGCACCGGCCGGGCCGATGCCGCCGAGCAGCTTGCCGATCTCGTCATCCGCGTTGCCGGGATCAAGCAAATGGGCCAAAACAGCCCCGCATGAAGCTTCCCCACGAACTCGGGCCCATCCATTTCGTCGGCATTGGCGGCATCGGCATGAGCGGCATTGCCGACGTGCTCGCCAATCTCGGCTACCAGGTGCGCGGCTCCGACGTCGCCGAGAGCGCCAACGTCAAGCGGCTCCGCGAAAAGGGAATCGCGATCACCATCGGTCACGGCGCGAAGAACGTCGAAGGTGCTGCAGTGGTCGTCGTCTCCTCGGCGGTCAAACGCGACAATCCGGAACTCGTGGCCGCGCGCGCGAAGCGCCTGCCGGTGGTGCGGCGGGCCGAGATGCTGGCCGAATTGATGCGGCTCAAGCAGTGCGTGGCGATCGCCGGCACCCACGGCAAGACCACCACGACCTCGCTCGTCGCGGCACTTTTGGAAGCAGGTGGCCTCGATCCGACCGTCATCAATGGCGGCATCATCAATGCTTACGGCACCAACGCGCGTCTCGGCGAAGGAAGCTGGATGGTGGTGGAGGCGGACGAATCCGACGGAACGTTTCTGAAACTCCCGGCCGACGTCGCGGTCGTCACCAATATTGATCCCGAGCACCTCGATCATTTCGGCACCTTCGAGGCGGTGAAGGACGCGTTTTACTCCTTCGTCGAGAACGTGCCGTTCTACGGCTTCGCGGTGATGTGCCTCGATCATCCCGTCGTGCAGGATCTGGTCGGCAAGATCGAGGACCGGCGCATCGTGAGCTACGGGGTCAATCCGCAGGCCGATGTGAGACTCCTCGACGTCAAGCTCGACGGCGGCGTGTCGCGCTTCGATGTCTTGATCCGCGGCCGCAACGGCGCCGCCGCGCACGAGATCAAGAACCTTTGCCTGCCGATGCCCGGCTATCACAACGCGCTCAATGCCGCGGCGGCGATCGCGGTCGCGCGCGAGCTCGGCGTATCGGACGAGCGCATCCGCAAGGCATTGGCGGGCTTCGGCGGCGTCAAGCGGCGCTTCACGCGTATCGGCGAGTGGAACGGCGTCGCGATTTTCGACGATTATGGCCATCATCCGGTCGAGATCGCGGCCGTGTTGGAAGCCGCGCGCGCTTCCACCAAGGGCCATGTGATCGCGATCGTGCAGCCGCACCGCTACACGCGCCTGCGCGACCTGTTCGAGCAGTTCTGCACCTGCTTCAACGACGCCGACCACGTCATCGTCGCCCCGGTCTACCCCGCAGGCGAAGCGCCGATTCCCGGCTTCGACCGCGACGCGCTGGTGCAGGGTATGCGCGCCCGCGGCCATCGCGACGTGATCGCGCTCGACGGACCCGAAATGCTGGCCGGGATCGTGAAGAAGCTCGCGCGTCCCGGCGATTACGTGGTGTTTCTCGGCGCGGGCTCGATCACGCAATGGGCCTATGCGCTGCCGGTCGAACTCGGCGCGCTTGCCGCCAAGAAAGGCGCGTGACGTGGGCGCGATGAACTTCCCCGATACGGTGCCCGGTCTCGCCGCCGCAATGCCGAAACTGCGCGGCAGGCTCATTGCCAATCAGCCGATGGCCGATCTCACCTGGTTCCGGGTGGGCGGGCCGGCGCAGATTCTGTTCTCACCCGCCGACGAAGAGGATCTTGCGTACTTTCTTTCTCACCTCGCCGGCGATATTCCGGTGACCGTGGTCGGTCTCGGTTCGAACTTGCTGGTGCGCGACGGCGGCGTGCCCGGCGTGGTGATCCGGCTCGGACGCGGCTTCAACGAAATTTCGGTCGAAGGAGACCGGGTACGCGCGGGAAGCGCCGCGCCGGACGTGAAGGTCGCGCGCGCCGCGGCGGATGCCGGGCTCGCGGGGCTCGCGTTCTATCGCGGCGTGCCGGGCGCGATCGGCGGCGCGCTGCGCATGAATGCAGGCGCTTACGGGCGCGAGACCAAGGACGCGCTACTCGAAGCGCGCGCGATCGACCGCAAGGGCAAGCTGCACACCTTGAAGAATGCCGATATGGGCTACAGCTATCGCCATTCGAAGGTGTCGCCGGACTTTATTTTTACGCGGGCTACTTATC
>JBGPVT010000060.1:0-9849 GCA_041491825.1 Xanthobacteraceae bacterium
CTTGAGCGTGACGTGATCCATCGTGCGCATGTGGTTGGTGTAGCGCTCGGCAAGCGCGAGCAAGCCGGACATCACGAGACAGGCGAGCCCAATCACGACGAGGCCGCGCAAGGGAGTGTTGCAGGCATTGAGCAGCGGCGAGAGCAACACGCCGAAAAAGACGATCGGAACCGTGGCCATCACAATTCCGAACGCGAAGCGAAAGTTCCAGTCGCGGAAGTCGAGACGTACGGCCGCCGAGAGCGAGCCGATGGTCACTGTGCGCACATCGCTCCAAAAATAACTGATGACGGCGGCGAGCGCCGCCAATTGCATCGCCGCCGAGAACGCGGAACCGGGATCCCGCCAGCCGAGAAGCGCCGGCACGATCCGCATGTGGGCGGTGGACGATATCGGCAGAAGTTCGGTTATACCTTGGACTACGCCCAGCACCGCCACTTTGGCGTAGCCGAGCTCTACGAATCCCGTATCCAGCCCTTGGGTGCAAATGCCGGCGGCCATGGAATATCCCGCTCATGAAGAAGCGCACGAATCGCGCGCCCGTCTAAAATGCCTTGTTCCAGAGGGCGGGACGCGGATCAATAGTCGGAAGAGGTGCCCGGAATAGAGCTTTCAGCAGAGCCCCGCATATGATTGCCCTCTTTTGGGGCAAGATTGTTGATCCCTGCCGCCGGTTTTCCGAATCATGCAGCTTTTTCATCACCCCTTCTGCCCGCATTCGCGCTTCGTCCGCCTTATCCTCGGCGAGTACGGGATCAATGTCGATCTGATCGAGGAGAATGTGCTGGCGCGGAGATCCGAGTTTCTCGAGCTCAATCCGGCGGGGACGACGCCGGTGCTCGTCGATCAAGATTTTGCGGCCTCTGGCGCCCTCGTCATCGCCGAATATATCGACGAAACAAGCGGGGAAACGGCGGCGAGCCGGCTGATGCCCGTCGACGCCAAGCACCGCGCCGAAGCGCGCCGGCTGATGATCTGGTTCCACGAAAAGTTCTTCGCCGAGGTCAGCGAGCCGCTGGTGCGCGAAAAGATTTTGAAGCGCCGCCTGCCTGAGGCCCTGGGCGGCGGCCCGCCCGATTCGGCGGCCATTCATGCGGCGCGGTCCAATATCCGCTATCATTTGAAATATACCGGCTGGTTGATGAAGGCGCGGAAATGGCTTGCCGGCGACCGGCTCACTTACGCCGATCTCGCCGCCGCCGCGCATCTCTCATCGGTCGATTATCTGGGTGACGTGCCGTGGAGCGAAGACGAAACCGCCAAGAACTGGTACGCGCGGGTGAAGTCGCGCCCGAGCTTTCGGCCGCTTCTCGCCGAGACCGTGCCGGGGCTGCCGGCGGCGTCGAGCTACGCCGATCTCGACTTTTAAACGTTGAAACGCTGAAAGCAGCGTTGCGCGAAAAAGCTCGGGCGGAAGGATTCGACGCGTTCGGCGTAACCAAGCCCGCGGCGATCGGCGACGCGGGCAGCCATTTCGAAGGCTGGATCGCCGAAGGCGCGCATGGCGATATGGATTGGCTCGCGCGCACGCAAAGGCGCCGCGCCGATCCCAAGGCGCTATGGCCGCAGGCAAGAAGCGTGATCGTGCTCGGCCTGAATTACGGGCCGGATGAAAACCCGCTCGCGTTGCTGGAGCGGCGGGAGCGGGGCGCGATTTCCGTCTACGCGCGAGGCGCGGACTATCACGAATTGATCAAGGGCAAGCTCAAGCGCATCGGCCAATGGCTCGTCCGCGAGGCCGGCGGCGAGATCAAGGTGTTCGTCGACACGGCGCCGGTGATGGAAAAGCCGCTCGCCGCCGCCGCCGGTCTCGGCTGGCAGGGCAAGCACACCAATCTCGTTTCGCGCGAATTCGGCTCCTGGCTTTTTCTCGGCGCGATCTTCACCACCATCGAGTTGCCGATCGACGAGGCGGAAGCGGATCATTGCGGCAACTGCCGCGCCTGTCTCGACATTTGCCCGACCGAGGCCTTCCCCGCGCCTTACCAGCTCGATGCGCGGCGCTGCATTTCGTATCTCACGATCGAGCACAAGGGCGCGATCCCGCGCGAACTGCGCGGAAAAATCGGAAACCGCATCTATGGTTGCGACGATTGCCTCGCCGTCTGCCCGTGGAACAAGTTCGCGCAAGCCGGGCGCGAAATGCGGCTCGCCGCGCGGGCGGAGAATCGCGCGCCTGAGCTTGCCGAGCTGGCGCGGCTCGACGAGGCGGCCTTCCGCGCGCGCTTCTCGAAAAGCCCGGTCAAGCGCACCGGGCGGGACCGCTTCGTGCGGAACGTGCTGATCGCGATCGGCAACAGCGGCGATCCTTCGCTCGCGCCCGCGGCCGAAGAGAGACTCGACGATCCCTCGCCGCTCGTGCGGGGGGCCGCGGTTTGGGCGCTGTCGCGGCTCCTCACACCCGAGGCTTTTGCGAAGGTCGCGGCGGTGCGCCGCCCGCGCGAAAAGGACGCTGCGGTGATCGAGGAATGGGACGCGGCGCGAGAGCTAGGCCTCGCCCGATAATTCGTCGACGACGCGGAGCAAGCGCTCGATGTCCTCCGGCCGCGACAGCCGGTGATCGCCGTCCTTGACGAGCGTGAGCACGACATCGTCCTGGGCGAGACACGAGACGAGTTTCAGCGCGTGGCGCCACGGAACATCCGGATCGAGGACACCTTGCAGGATGCGCACCGGGCAACCGATCTCGATCGGGCGATCGAGCAGGAGATGCTTCCGCCCATCTTCGATCAGCGCACGCGTGATCGGGTAAGGCCCGTCGCCGTACTGGGAGGGACGGAGCCAGGCGCCTTTCTCCTCGATCTCGCGGCGGACTTCCGGCGACATCTGCGCCCACATCAAGGTTTCGGTGAAATCGGGCGCCGGCGCGATCAGGATGAGGCCCGCCATTTTCGCGGCCCCGCCTTTTCCTTTGGCCGCAAGCGCCCGCGCGAGCAGAAGCGCGATCCAACCGCCCATGGACGAGCCGACCACGATCTGCGATTCGCGGGCGACGTGCTCGAACACGGCGAGCGTTTCCTCGAGCCAACGCGATATCGTTCCCGCTTCGAACGGGCCGCCGGATTCGCCATGGCCCGAATAATCGAAACGGACATAGGCCTGGCCTGTTTTCGCCGCGTGCGCGGCGAGCGCCTCCGCCTTGGTGCCGCGCATGTCGGACTTGAAACCGCCGAGCCATAAAATGCCGGGCGGCTTTCCGGCCCGCGCGCGAATGGCGATCTCGCGGGCGGCCTCTCCCGTTCCAACGTCCATCCGCGACAGCGTTTCCTCAACCATGTTTGATATCCATTGACTTCAACCTCGATTCTTTCAATCCTCCCGCCCAGCTTCCCGTATCGATCTTGCGCGGAAGCGCCGTGTCAACAGGAGAGGAGCACACTGCCATTCGTCGCCCCATGAGAGCCGCCGCGCCGGTCCAGAAGGACGGGCCGCGCACCAACGAAGATATCCGCGTTCGCGAGGTTCAGCTGATCGACAAAGATGGAACGAACCGAGGGGTCACCCCCATCAACGACGCCATCGCACTCGCCCGCGAGTCCGGTCTCGATCTCGTCGAGATTTCTCCCAACGTCAGCCCCCCCGTTTGCAAAATCCTCGATTACGGCAAGTTCAAGTATCAGGCGCAAAAGAAAGCCGCCGAGGCGCGCAAGAAGCAAAAGACGGTCGAGGTCAAGGAAATCAAGCTCCGCCCCGGCATCGACAAGCACGATTACGAAGTGAAGATGCGTTCGATGAAGCGCTTCTTCGAGGAAGGCGACAAGGTGAAGGTCACCCTGCGCTTCCGCGGCCGCGAAATGGCGCACCAGGAGCTCGGTTACAAGCTGCTCCAGCGCGTGCGCGAGGACACCGGCCCGATCGCCAAGGTCGAGGCCGAACCGATGTCCGAAGGCCGGCAAATCGTGATGATTTTGGCACCTCGCTGAGCCTCTCGGCTTGGGTTGCCAATAGCGGCCGCGTCTTGTATCGAAGCGGCCTTCGAGCTGCCCGGCCAAAGGGCTGCCGTGGCGGCTCATGAAGCTCAATCGAACCAATCAGGGGTCGAGGCGCCGGGGTTTTCCGCGGCGACCCGCCCACGGAGACGAGCCAAATGCCCAAACTGAAGACCAAATCCGGCGCGAAGAAGCGATTCAAGCTCTCCGCGACCGGCAAGGTGATCGCTCCCCAGGCCAACAAGCGGCACGGGATGATCAAGCGGACGAAGAAACAGATCCGCCAGCAGCGCGGCACCACCGTGATGAACGAGGTCGACGCGCGGCACGTTCGCAAGATCTTCATGCCCTACGGCTGAAACCGGATTTTCAGGAGAGATCATCATGGCCCGCGTGAAACGGGGCGTTACGTCCCACGCCAAGCACAAGAAAACATTCAAGGCCGCCAAGGGCTATTACGGCCGGCGCAAGAACACGATCCGCATCGCCAAGCAAGCGGTCGAGAAGGCGAACCAATACGCCTATCGCGACCGCAAGAACCGCAAGCGCTCGTTCCGCGCGCTGTGGATCCAGCGCATCAATGCGGCGGCGCGCGCGGAGGGGCTCACCTACGGCCGATTTATCAACGGCCTCGGCAAGGCCGGGGTCGAGGTCGACCGCAAGGTGCTCGCCGATCTCGCGGTGAGGGAGCCCGCCACCTTCAAGGCGCTCGTCGATCAGGCCCGCACCGCGCTCCACTGAGCCGGCATCTTCCTTCCGAGGCCAAATTTCGCGGGGCGCCGATGATCGGCGCCGCGCCACGTTCGTTCGTGTAAATCCTCTAACGCCTTTAACCGCCAAGCGACCCCATGGCCGATTTCAAAAAGCTCGAAGACGAACTCTTGGCGGCGATTGCTGCTGCCAAAAACGATGCCGCACTCGAGGCCGTCCGCGTCGGCGCGCTCGGCAAGAAGGGCTCGATCTCCGAGCTCCTGAAAACGCTCGGCACGATGACGCCGGAGGAGCGCAAGCAACAGGGCCCGCTCATCAATGGCCTCCGCGACCGGATAAGCGACGCGATCGCCGAGAGGCGCGACGCGTTAAAGCGCGCGGCGATCGCCGAGCGGCTCGCCGCCGACAAGGTCGACGTGACGCTTCCCTTGCGCGAAAGCGCGCTTCTACGCGGGCGCATCCATCCGGTGAGCCAGGTCATCGACGAGATCACGGCGATCTTCGCCGACATGGGATTTTCGATCGCCGAGGGACCGGACATCGAAACGGATTTCTACAATTTCACCGCGTTGAACTTTCCGGCCGACCATCCCGCGCGCGACATGCACGACACGTTCTTCTTCCCGCCGAAGCCCGGCGGCGAGCGGAAGCTGCTCCGCACCCACACCTCGCCGGTGCAAATCCGCACCATGGAGAGCGTGAAGCCGCCCATTCGGGTGATCACGCCCGGCCGCACCTATCGCTGCGATTCCGACCAGACCCACACGCCGATGTTCCACCAGGTCGAGGGCCTCGTCATCGATAAGGGCTCGCACCTCGGCCACCTGAAGTGGATTCTGGAGGAGTTCTGCAAGGCTTTCTTCGAGGTTCAATCGGTGAAGATGCGCTTTCGGCCGTCCTTCTTCCCCTTCACCGAGCCTTCGCTCGAAGTCGACATTCAGTGCGACCGGCGCGGCGGCGAGATCCGCTTCGGCGAGGGCAATGATTGGCTGGAAATTCTCGGCTGCGGGATGGTGCATCCCAACGTGCTCAGGAACTGCAAGCTCGATCCGAATGAGGTTCAGGGCTTCGCCTGGGGCATGGGAATCGACCGCATTGCCATGCTGAAATACGGCATGCCGGATCTGCGTCCGTTCTTCGAGGCGGACGTGCGCTGGCTCGAGCATTACGGCTTCCGGCCGCTCGACTTTCCGACGCTCGCCGGAGGATTGAGCGAATGAAATTCACCCTCTCCTGGCTGAAGGATCATCTCGACACCGACGCCGCGCTCGGCGAGATCGTCGACAAGCTCACGATGATCGGCCTCGAAGTCGAGCGCGTCGAGGACAAGGCGAAGGAACTGGCGCCCTTCACGGTGGCGCGCGTCATCTCCGCCGAGAAGCATCCGAATGCCGACAAGCTGAAAGTCTGCATGGTCGAGACCGGCGACGGCGCGCCGGTGCAGGTCGTCTGCGGCGCGCCGAACGCGCATGCCGGCATGATGGCGGTGTTCGCGCGGCCGGGCACCCACATCCCCGGTACCGGCCTTGACCTGAAGGTCGGCTCGATCCGCGGGGTCGAGAGCCGCGGCATGCTCGTCTCCGCGCGCGAAATGGGAATTTCCGACGACCATCAGGGCATCATCGAGCGTCCCGCCGATGCGCCGCTCGGCAAGCCGTTCGCCGCGATCATCGGTCTCGATGATCCGGTGCTCGATGTCGCGGTGACGCCGAACCGCGCCGATTGCCTCGGCGTGCACGGCATCGCTCGCGATCTTGCCGCGGCGCTGCTCGGCAAGTTGAAGGATTCCGCGGTCAAGCCGATCAAGGGCGAATTCCCCTGCCCGGTATCGGTGAAAATCGAAGAGCCGTCGCTTTGCCCGGCCTTCGCGCTTCGTCTCGTCCGCGGCGTGAAGAACGGCCCCTCGCCCGAATGGCTGCAGCGACGGCTCCGCGCGATCGGGCTCCGGCCGATCAACGCGCTCGTCGACATCACCAACCTCGTCACTTTCGATCAGGCGCGGCCCTTGCACGTGTTCGACGCGGCGAAGGTCAAGGGCGGGCTCAAAGTACGGCGCGCGAAGAAGGGCGAGAAGTTGCTCGCCCTCGACGGCCGCACCTATGAATTCGACACCGATATATGCGTGATCGCCGACGATAACGGAGTCGAATCGCTCTCCGGCATCATGGGCGGCGAAGCGAGCGGCTGCTCGGAAGCGACGACCGACGTCTTGATCGAATCGGCGCTGTGGAATCCGGCCAATATCGTCCAGACGGGGCGCAAGCTTGGGATCGCTTCCGATGCGCGCTTTCGCTTCGAGCGCGGTGTCGATCCCGCCTTCACCGTGCCGGGGTTGGAACTCGCCACCAAGCTCGTGCTTGAATTCTGCGGCGGCAAGCCTTCCGAGATCGTGCTCGCGGGCGCAATCCCCGACGGCGGGCGGGTGATCGACTTCCCGCTCTCCGAGGCGCGCCGGCTCGCGGGGTTGGAAACCAAAGTGGGCGAGATCAAGCGCGTGCTGACCGCGCTCGGCTTCATCGTCGCGGGCTCGGGCGAGACGGTGAAGGTGGCGGCGCCAAGCTGGCGTGGCGACGTCGAGGGCAAGGCCGATCTCGTCGAGGAAATCGTGCGCATTCTCGGCCTCGAGCGCGTGCCGCCGACGCCCTTCGAGCGCGGCGCGAGCGCCCGGCGCCCCGTGCTCACCGCCTTGCAAAGACGCACGCGCGTCGCCAAGCGCGCGCTTGCCGCGAGCGGGCTCGTGGAAGCGGTGACCTGGTCATTCATCTCGAAAAAGCAGGCCGAGCTTTTCGGCGGCGGCGAGCCCACGCTCGCGCTCGCGAATCCCAACGCCGCCGACCTTTCCGACATGCGCCCGAGCCTCTTGCCGGGTCTCGCGCTCGCCCTGCAAAGAAATGCCGACCGCGGCTATCCCGACATCGCCTTGTTCGAGGTCGGCCAGATTTTTGCGGGCGACCGGCCGCAGGATCAGCTTGTCGCCGCCACCGCCGTCCGCCGCGGCACCGCCAAGGCTTCGGGCACCGGACGCCACTGGTCGGGCTCGGCGGGCGCCGTCGACGTGTTCGATGCCAAGGCCGACGCGCTGGCAACGCTCGCCGCCTGCGGCGCGCCCGTCGACAGATTGCAGATCGTCGCGGGCGGCCCGCCCTATCTTCATCCCGGACGTTCGGGAACGATTCAACTCGGGCCTGAGCTCGTGCTTGCGGTCTTCGGCGAATTGCATCTCACGACGTTAGAGGCGCTCGACGTCGAGGGCCCGCTGGCGGTTTCGGAGGTCATTCTCGACCGGATTCCGGCGGCGAAGGCGAAATCGAGCAAGATGAAGCCCGCGCTCGCGCTCTCGCCGTTCCAGCCGGTCCAGCGGGACTTCGCTTTCGTCGTCGAGCGATCCGTGGCGGCTGCCGAAATCATCCACGCCGCGAAAGGCGCCGACAAGAACCTCGTGACCTCGGTCGAAGTCTTCGACCTTTACGAAGGCAAGGAAATCGAGGCCGGCAAAAAATCGATCGCGATCGCGGTGACGTTGCAGCCGCGCGAAAAAACCCTCACCGATGCCGAGATCGACGCGGTGGCGCAAAAAATCGTCGAGGAAGTCAAGAAGCGGACGGGTGCGGTGTTGCGCGCCTGAAGCGGCGCGCGATCAAGCCGACGGAACGAGATCGGCGAAGGCAAAGCCGTCGCGCTCCACAATCTCTCCGACGCTTGCCGGAATGGCGCGGCTGAACATCGGCCCCGCCAGCACGCAGGTATGAAACTCGCCGCGCTCGCCGCAGGGATCGACGCTGGCGGGAAGGTCGGCGAGTAATGCTTTGTCGAATTTCCGCCCGGCGAAGGATTTCGGCAATATTTTGAGATCGACGGTAACCACACGCGTTTTGAGCCCGCCCTCGATCATGGCGCGCGCAAGCGCATTGGTCGGCCGCCCCCACAGCGGAAATACCGGGGCCACTCCCGTTCCGGCCATTTTCGCCTCGCGATAGGCCCGCACGTCCTCGAGAAAAAGATCACCGAAGATCGCGTGGGTGACGCCCTCTGCCTTCGCTTCCGAAAGTGCTGCCGCCATTCGCGCCTCGTACACCTCGTTCGGGCAGGGAAAGGGAATCGGCACGATTATCGGCGGAAGGCCGGCGGCATCCAACTGCGCCATGAGCAATTCCTCGCGCACGCCATGCATCGATACGCGGCCGAAAGTCTCGGTCACGGTCGTCAGCGCGCCGACGATTTCGTACGCGCCGCTCCGTCGCGCTTCGTGGAGCGCCCAGGCGCTGTCCTTGCCGCTCGACCAGGCGATCAGTGCTTTGGCGGGCATTCTTGTTCGCTCCGCTCGTCGTGGCCGATCCGGCGCTATTTTCTCTTTCCCGGCTTCGGCGGCTGCGGCTCCTGGGGAGCGCTAGGCCCGAGATAGCGCAGCGCCGCGTCCGCGGCCCGCTCGCCGGAAAGGGCAGCACCCGCCACCGTGCCCCACAGCGTCTCATGCGCGGCCTCGCCCGCGAGAAATACGCGATCGTATATCGGCTGCATCAGCGTGCGCCGGCTCGCCGCCGCACCCGGCGCCGCCGCCGAAAAACCGCCCTGCACCCATGGCTCCTTGCTCCAGCGCGTGAGTTCGATCTTGCCGAGCGATTGTCTGACCCCTTCGCCGAAACGCGTGGCGAATTCGTCGGCAATAAAGGCCGCCACCGCCGCCTCCCCCGCATTCGCCAATTCGCGGCCGAAGCGGCCGGCAAGATCGGCGTAGACGAGATCGCTGCCGCCGACGCGCGTGTGCAGCATGACCGCCTTCGAATTATTCGTCTTGAAGATGATCCGCTCGTCGGCGCCGAAGCGGAAAGGGTTGCCCGGCAATTCGAAAATCGCCCGCTCGTAGGGGCCGAGCGAAAGCTTGCCCAAGGCCGCCGCGGTCGGCGCGGGAAGCGAGGGAGAAAATCGCAGGCGATCGGAGGCGAGCACATTCGTCGAAGCGGTGACGATCACCGTGCGGGCCACGAGCGTCCCGCGCGACGTAGCAAGCTCGACGCGGCCGCGGCCGCCCATGTCGACGCGCTGCACGGCGGTGTTGAGCTCGATCGCGAGCGATTTTCCCGCAGCGGCCAAGAGCGCGGCCGTTCCTTCCCGGAACATCACGTCGTCCGGGCGGTCCTCGGCGCGCGAAAGATCGATCGTGGAGACATCCTCCAGATCCTTGGCGCAATTCAGCGGGCCGAGCACGAAA
>JBGPVT010000061.1:0-9778 GCA_041491825.1 Xanthobacteraceae bacterium
AACGGCGAATGCGGGCGACGAAATCGCGCACGTCGTCTTCGCTGAAAGCGTTCGCGAGCGACAGCATCGGCACCGCGTGCCGCACCTTGGCGAATTTGGTGGCGGGCGCCGCGCCCACGCGCTGCGAAAGGCTGGTCAGCGTTCGCAGCGCCGGAAATCGCGCCTCGATCGCCTCGTAGCGGCGGCGCAGCGCGTCGTATTCGGCGTCGGAAATCTTCGGCGCGTCCTGTTGGTAATAGAGCCGGTCGTGCCTGGAGATCTCGGCCTCGAGCCGCGTGTGCTCGGCCTTCGCTTCTTTTTCGTTCAATTCCTCGACGGCCTTCGGCGCGGCGGCGCGCTTCTTCATCGCGCCGCCCCCGCGATCAGCCGCTCGGCGGCGGCGCGCGCCTCCTCGGTGACTTCCGCGCCCGCCAGCATGCGGGCGATTTCCTCGCGCTTCTGCTTCGCATCGAGCGCGCGCATGCGGGTGACGACGCGATTGACGCCCGCCGGCTCCTTGCTCACCAGGAAATGATTGGATGCCCGCGCCGCCATCTGCGGCGCGTGCGTCACCGAAAGCACATGCACCATGGCCGCAAAGCGCGCCAGCCGCGCCACAATCGCGTCGGACACGGCACCGCCCACCGCCGTGTCGATCTCGTCGAACACGAGCGTCGGCGCCGAGCCGCGGTCGGCTAGCACGACCTTCAGCGCCAGGAGAAAGCGCGCGAGCTCGCCGCCCGAGGCGACCTTCATCAACGGCCCCGGCTTTGAACCGGGATTGGTGCGAACCCAGAATTCCACCCGGTCGTGCCCCTCGGCGCCCGCGAGTTCATGGTTGCTCTCGATTGAAGTCTGAAACTCGGCGCGCTCGAGCTTCAGCGGCGCGAGTTCCGCATTGACCGCCTTATCGAGCGCGGCCCCCGCCTTCTTGCGCGCGGCGGAAAGCTTGTCCGCGGCCGCCCGGTACGCCGCCTCCGCCTCCTTTTCCGCTTCCTGCAGTGCGGCCAACCGTTCCGCCCCTTTGTCGATCGCTTCCACGTCGGAGGCAAAACGCGCGGCGGCGGCCGGAAGTTCATCGACCGTGGTGCCGTATTTGCGCGCGGCGGCGCGTAGCGCGAACAGCCGCTCCTCGATCCGTTCCAGTTCCTTCGGGTCGAAATCGGCGGCGGCGAGCGCCCGCTCGATCCCGTCGCGCCCCTCTTCGAGCGCGGCGAGTGCCGTTTCCAGCGCCTTCACCGGTGCGCCGACGAGATCGGCGGCGTCGGCGACGCGCCGCTCGAGCCGCCTGAGCAAGGCCGACAGCGAAGGCACCGGCGAGGCCGCGCCCGCGATCGTCTCGTGCGCGTCCTTCAAGTCCTCGGCGACTTTTTCGGCGCGCATCAGGAGCGCGCGGCGGTCGGCGAGCGTCTTTTCCTCGCCGGACTTCGGCGTAAGCGCCGTCAATTCCTCGAGGGCATGGCGCACATAGTCGGCTTCCGCGAAAACCTTGGCGAGACGCTCGCGCTCGGCGGCGACCGAAGCGGTCGCCCCGCGCCACGCCTCCCACAGCCGCCCGACCTCGGCGACCCGGTCCAAATGGCCGGCGAAGGCATCGAGTAAGAGCCGGTGCGTCGCCGAATCCACGAGCGCGCGCTCGTCGTGCTGGCCGTGGATTTCGACGAGTTTCCTTCCCACCTCGCGCAGCATTTGCACGCTCACCGGCTGGTCGTTGATGAAGGCGCGCGTCCGCCCGTCGGCGAGCTGCACCCGCCGCAAGATCATCTCGCCCTCGCCGTCTAGGCCGTTCGCCGCGATGGCGCCGCGCGCCGGGTGATCCTTGGGGACATCGAAGGCGGCGGTCACCTGCCCCTGCTCCGCCCCCTCCCGCACGAGCGAGGCGTCGCCGCGCGCGCCGAGCGCGAGCGAGAAGGCATCGAGCACGATCGACTTGCCGGCGCCCGTCTCGCCGGTCAGCGCCGAAAGCGCGCGCGAAAAATCGATATCGAGGCGATCGATAAGAACGATGTCGCGGATGGAGAGATGGACCAGCATCAATGCTGGATTCTATCTCAGGAGGGGCCGTTGACCGCAAGCCAAAGGCTGGCCGATCAGCCGAGCGTCAACGCCTTGAACGCCTTGCTGATCCAGGAGTCCTTGTTTTCGCGCGGTTCGGCGCCGCCCGTTTGCACGAGCTTATAGGCGTCCTGATACCAGGGGCTGGAGGGGAAGTTGTGGCCGAGCACCGCGGCCGCGGTCTGCGCCTCGGGCACGATGCCAAGCGCCATGTAGCACTCGGTCAGCCGCATCAGCGCCTCCTCGACGTGACGGGTCGTCTGGTACTGGGTAACAACCGCCTTGAAGCGGTTGATGGCGCCGATGAAGTTCCGCTTCTCGAGATAGAAGCGGCCGATCATCATTTCCTTGCCGGCGAGCTGGTCGCGCGCGACCTCGATCTTCTTCTTCGCGCTTTCGGCGTATTCGGTGTCGGGATATTTGCGCGCGACCTCGGCGAGCACCTGCATCGCCCGTTCGGTGCGGGCCTGGTCGCGGGTGACGTCGGGGATCTGATCGAAATAGGCGGAAGCCATCAGATATTGCGCGTAGGCGGCGTCGGAGCTGCCGGGGTGCAGGGTGACGTAGCGCTTCGCCGCCGTGATCGTGTCGTCGTATTTGCCGCCCTCGTAATAGGCGAAAGCGGCCATCAACAGCGACTTGCGGCCCCAATCGGAATAGGGATGCTGACGGTCGACCTCCTCGAATTTCTTCGCGGAGTCGACGAATTCCTTCTTGTTCAGAAGCGTGAGGCCTTCATTATAGAGCTTGTCCGCCGGCTCGTCGGGCGCGATCGCGTTCTTGTCGTCGGCGCAGCCCGCAAGCAATCCGGCAAGCAGCGCGCAGGCGGCGAGGCAGGGGAAGGAACGCGGACCCGCCCTGCGAAAGCGCTCGATCAGACGAACCATCGACTCACCCGTCCCCGCGTGGCTGGCCGCGCCGCGATTGCCGGCGGCGGGAGGCCGCTTTTTTACAGGTAATGCGAAGACCCCGCCACCGCGTTAACGCGTGATTGGGCCGCGATTGTGGCGATTAGTTAAGGGCTTAGGACTCGGCCCGGTAGGCGGGAACGGCGGCCGAAACGCCGAGATCGGCGTGCCCGCGCGCACGCTTGCGGGTGGTTTCGACCACGGTCCAGGCCGAACGATCGGCGGTCAGCGCCGATACGACGGCGGCATTCAACTTGTGGCCGCCGTAGACCGAGTGATAGCGGCCCAGGATCGGCAAGCCCGCCAGCGCCAGATCGCCGAGCGCGTCGAGCGCCTTGTGGCGGACGAACTCGTCCGAATAGCGCAGGCCCGCCGGATTGAGCACGCGGTCGTCGGCGAGGCAGATGGTGTTATCGAGGGAAGCGCCGAGCGCATAACCGGCGCTCCACAGCTTGGCGACATCGCTCATGAAGCCGAAGGTACGGGCGCGGGCGAGATCGCGACGGAAAACTTCGGGGGTCAGCGTCGCCGCATAGCGCTGGTGGCCGATCAGCGGATGGGCGAAGTCGATCTCGACCTCGAGGCGGAAGCCCGCGTCATAGGGCAGAAGCTCGCCGATCGAGCGTCCTTCGGTGACGCGAATGGGCTTCAAAACCTTGATGTAACGGCGCGCCGCATCCTGGCGCTCGAGCCCGGCCGTCTCGATCGCTTCGACGAAAGCGATTGCGCTGCCATCGAAAATCGGCACCTCGCCGCCCTCGACCTCGACGATCGCATTGTCGACGCCAAGACCGCTGAAAGCCGCGAGAAGATGCTCGACGGTCGAGCACATGAGGCCATGCGCGTCGCCGAGAACGGTGGCGAAATCGGTGTTGCGGATGGCGGTGGGCGAAACCGGGATTTGACGGATGGTTCCGTCGGCGCCGCGGTTCACGAAGACGATGCCGGTATCGGGTCCGGCGGGAAGAAGAGAAACACGGGCTTGCGCGCCGCAATGGACGCCGCGGCCCATCAGGTCGACTCGCTCCGCGAGTGTAGTTTGGTAAGTCGCCCGCATTCCCCACCGTTTGGGTACCGTCGGCTATCGCCTTCGGTCCCTGCATCGTGTGACGCACACCCCGTGCGACCCGGTAACCCCCGCGCGAATCCGCGCCGGTCTGTCCGAGGCACACGATACCGGGGGGGCCTCGGGCGGCAAGTCACGGTTTTTTACCATTTGTTACCGATTCCGGACCCGATCTAGCCGGGTTTGTGCCATCTTTAGGGGACCGCCAATGAGCATCCGGGGCTAATAAACAGGGTTGGAGTCAGTTCTCCCCCTTATCCACAGGGTCCAAAAACAGACGCCCGGGCTTTCGCCCGGGCGTTTTTCTTTGTGGATTAGGTGTCTATGCCGTCAGCGGGCCTGCCGGCGAAGGAAGGCGGGGATTTCCAGCTCGTCCTCCTCGCCCCGGCTGGGGGAGGGCCGCGGAGCCTCCAGGGGCAAGCCGCGGGATGCCGGACGCCTAGCATACTCGGATACCTGCTCGGATGGGCGACGATCCGCCGCGGGGCGCGACTCGGGCTCGCGCGCCTTGGACAGCGGACGAAGCTGATGCGCCTCGGCCGAACCTTCCGCCTCGGACTTGTTGAAGCGATTGGCCAGGCGTTCGAGCAACGTCATCCGCTTCTTTTCGACCTCGGCGTCTTTCGGCTCGTCGCGCTTGGCGCGCAGCTGATTCTGCGCGTGCGGCGGAAAATCCTCGATTCGCGGCAAGCGCGGAGGACGCATCATTGGCCGTTCGGCCTGCGGCGGAATGAAGGGCGCGATCGGCTCTTCCTGAATGTCGGCGGAATGCGGGTCTTCCTCGATCGAATGAAAGAGCGAAGGCCGCGGCTGCAAGGGGCGGAACGTCACTTCATCGACCTCGACTTCCGGCGCGATCGGCGCCTCGTCGGCGAAATCGTTTTCCCTGAGCGACGCCTCGCGGCGCTCCTCGATGGCGGCGCGCGCGGCGATGATCCCCATGCGCGGAGGCTCGCCGCGCATGCGCTCCATCGCCGGAACGGCACTTGGCATAGCCTGCGATTCGATGCCGGTCGCGACGACGGAGACGCGGACGAGGCCGTCGAGGCTCTGATCGAACGTGGCGCCGAGGATGATGTTGGCGTCGGGATCGACTTCCTCGCGGATGCGATTCGCCGCCTCGTCGACTTCGTAAAGCGTGAGGTCCTTGCCGCCGGTGATCGAAATGAGCAAGCCCCGTGCGCCGCGCATCGAAACTTCGTCGAGCAGCGGATTGGCGATGGCGGCTTCGGCGGCGGTGATCGCCCGCTTATCGCCCGAGGCCTCGCCGGTGCCCATCATCGCCTTGCCCATCTCGCGCATGACCGCGCGCACGTCGGCAAAATCGAGATTGATCAGCCCCTCTTTCACCATCAGGTCGGTGATGCAGGCGACGCCCGAATAGAGCACCTGGTCGGCCATGCTGAAGGCGTCGGCGAAGGTGGTCTTTTCGTTCGCGACCCGGAAGAGGTTCTGGTTCGGGATGACGATCAGCGTGTCGACGAGCTTGGCGAGCTCCGCGATGCCCGCTTCCGCGAAGCGCATGCGGCGCTGACCCTCGAAATGGAAGGGCTTGGTGACGACGCCGACGGTCAATAGCCCGAGTTCCTTCGAGATCCGCGCGATTACCGGGGCGGCGCCGGTGCCGGTGCCGCCGCCCATGCCGGCGGTGATGAAGGCCATGTGGGCGCCGGAAAGATGGTCGCGAAGCTCGTCGAGGGCCTCCTCGGCGGCCGCGCGCCCGACCTCGGGGTGCGAGCCCGCGCCCAGGCCCTGCGTCGCCTCGACGCCGAGCTGCACGACGCGTTTTGCCTTCGACGAAGCGAGCGCCTGCGCGTCAGTATTCGCCACCACGAACTCGCAGCCCATGAGGCCCGACGAGATCATGTTGTTGACGGCGTTGCCGCCCGCGCCTCCGACGCCGAACACGGTGATGTGCGGCTTGAGCTCGCGAACGTCAGGCATCTTGAGATTGATCGTCATGTCATCACCTTCTGGGCGGAAGCGCCCGTGCTTTTTCCCTCGGAACCGGCTCGCGCCGGGGTTTTCATTCTTTCTCGGCCCTCAAAAGCTTTCCTGCAGCCAACGCCCGACGCGAACGAGATAGCTTCCCTCGCCGCCGCCACGGCGGCGGCGCGGTTCGAAATGTTCGCGGCCGGCGAATTGCGGATAGACGAGAAGCCCGCTTGCCACGGCGAAGGCGGGCGTGCGCGCGTCGTCTTCGAGACCTGCGATGCCGAGCGGCCGGCCGAGACGCGCTGTCGTCTTGAACATGCGGCCCGCGAGTTCCACGAGCCCGGTGAGCTCGGCGGCGGCACCCGTGAGGACGATGCGGCGGTTCGCTTGCCCGAGCATGTCCGCCGCGCGCAAGCGCTCGCGCAGCATTTCCAGAATTTCCTCGCCGCGCGGGCATGCCATGCGGACGATCTGCCCGAGCGAGGTCGCGTTCGGCGTCTCGCGCCCGATTCCCTCGATCGCGGGGATCGTGATCATCATGTGCTCGTCGGAAGCGCTCGCAAGCACGGCCGCGTGCAGCGTTTTCAGGCGCTCGGCTTCCGGGATGCGGATCGAAAGCCCGCGCGCGAGATCCATGGTGATGTGATGGCCGCCGACGGCAATGCCGTCGACATAAAGACAATGACCGCCGGCGAAGACGGCGGCGGTCGTCGTGCCGGCGCCGAAGTCGATGACGGTGGCGCCGAGCTCGGCCTCGTCGCCGGTCAGCGCTGCAAGCCCCGCGGCATAAGGAGCCGCGATCACGCCCTCGACGGAGAGGTGGCAGCGCTCGACGCAGAGCATGAGGTTCTTCAGCGCCGCCAAGTCCGCCGTGATCGCATGCAGATCGACGGAAAGAACTTTCCCGAGCATCCCGCGCGGATCGCGAATGCCGCCCGTTTGGTCGAGCCCGTAGACGACCGGCAACGAATGCAGCACGGCGCGGCCGCCGCGGACCGAATGAAGGCTCGCGGCGTCGAGTACGCGGCTGATATCGCCTTCCTCGACGCGCGAACCGTGCAGACGCACGGAAGCCGCGAAACTCTCGCTGCCCAAGCGGCCGCCGCCGAAAGCGACCGCCACCGAGGCGATCTCCATCCCGGCCGCGCGTTCGGCCATGTCGACGGCGTTGCGGATCGCTTCTTCCGCCGGCGCCAGATCGGCGATCATCCCGGCCTTCAGACCGTGCGCGCGCGTATGACCGAAGCCGATCACCTCGATACCATGGCTGCGGCCGCGCATGGCTTCGTCCTCAGCGAGCGGCTTCAGCCGCCCGATCAGGCAAGTAACCTTGCTCGTGCCGATGTCGAGTGCCGCGACGATCGCCGAACGCCGCGGCGAAAGCGGGCGCATGCGGGGCGCCAATCCGCGCGCGAGCGCGTTCATGTATCGGCTCCCTTGCGCTTCGGCGCGCGCGCTTTCATGGCCGCATCGCGCGTCTGCGCCGCCTCGTCCGAAAGGCGCACTACGACGCGATCCGGGAGGCGCATATCGATCATGGAAACGTCGCGCGAAAGAATGTGCTTGTCGCGGTCGAGCGCGACGAGGCGCATGAGCGCGACGTCGGCGTCTTCCTCGGGAAGACGCACGTCCGTGCCGTTCTTGAGCCGGAGATTCCAGCGCCGCTCGGCGATCAGCACCGCCGCCACGGTCTCGCCGCGCACCGCCGGAAAGCGGTCGAGGACGGCCAAAAAATCCTGCGCGCGGCGTTCCGCCCCCTCACCCACCACGATCGGCATGCCGGCGTCGCGCACGCGTTCGCGCGCGAGCTGATCGATGACCGTGCCATCCTTGGCGATGACGAAAAAATTGCCGCGGCTCTGCCAAACCGCAAACGGCTTTTTCTCGACGATCGTAATCTCCAGCCGGTCGGGATAAAGCTTCGCCACCGTCGCCTCGGCGATCCAGGCATTGCGCAGGAGCCGCATGCGCGTCGCATCGGCGTCGGTCAGGAAGAGCGTGGACGATTCCGTAATGCCGGCGATGCGCAAGATATCCGCACGGCCCAAGCGGCTCGCGCCTTCGATCGAGACATTCGCCGACTGAAAGCCCGCGCGTTGGGCGACCGCGTCGGCGATATCATGAATCGAATCTATGATCGCGTCGGCATGGCCGCCGCGGATCGCGCCGTAGAGCGCGGTCGCCGCAAGCAAAATCGTCACGAAGACGATTTCGATGCCGCGGATTACGCGCCATCTTCCCGTGCGGACGGCTAGTCGATGGATGAAAAATGCGAAACGGCTGGGAGG
Organism: Xanthobacteraceae bacterium; assembly: GCA_041491825.1. GTDB lineage: Bacteria > Pseudomonadota > Alphaproteobacteria > Rhizobiales > Xanthobacteraceae > Palsa-892. The sequence goes on from JBGPVT010000061.1 coordinate 8,232, forward strand.
CGGCGCGAAGCTCTCCGGCGTTTGCCGGAGGCTCAACGTTCCAGAGAGGCGTCCTCCACGATCCATTTCACCAACTCGCCGAACGAAAGGCCCGCATGGGCCGCCAATTCCGGCACCAACGACATCTCGGTCATGCCGGGTTGGGTGTTGACCTCGAGACAGACGAGGTCCCCATCCGAACGGGGGTCAAAGCGGAAATCCGCCCGGCTAACTCCCCGGCAGCCAAGGGCGCGGTGCGCCGTAAGCGCCAGATTCCGCGCCCGTTGGTAAATATTTGGTGAAATTCTGGCCGGTAGAATGTGGCGGGACCCCCCGGGGGCGTATTTCGACTCGTAGTCGTAAAACCGGGTGGTTGGCTCGATTTCGATGACCCCCAAGGCCTCTTCGCCCATCACCGCGCAGGTAAGCTCAAGGCCCGCCACATAGCGCTCCACCAGCACTTGCTCCCCATAGGGCCAATCGGGGCGGGAAAGCTCCTGCGGAGGGTGGGCGTGGTCGGGCTGGACGATAAAGACCCCCACGCTCGAGCCCTCGGCCGGGGGTTTGATCACATAGGGGGGCTTCATCACGTGAGCCTTGGCCGCCTCCGCCCGCGATACGACCACCCCCTCGGGAACGGGAACCCCGGCCGCCGCCATCACGACCTTGGCGACCGGCTTATCCATGGCGAGCGCCGAGGCGAGCACCCCCGAATGGGTATAGGGGATGCGAAGGATCTCCAGGATGCCCTGAATGGTGCCGTCCTCCCCCGGCCTGCCGTGCAGAACGTTGAAGGCGGCATCGGGGGTCAGCCGCGCGAGTACCTCGGCGACGTCGCGCGCGACGTCGACGCGCGTGACCCGATAGCCCTGCGCCTCGAGCGCGTCGCCGCAGGCCTTGCCCGAGCGCAGCGAAATTTCGCGCTCGGCCGACCAGCCGCCCATCAGCACGGCGACGTGCTTCAAAGCCATCTAGGATTCCTTCGCGATGCCGAGCCGTACGATTTCCCAATCGAGCGCGACGCCCGAGGTTTCCCTCACGCGGCGGCGCACCTCCTCGCCGAGATTTTCGATGTCGGCGCCGGTCGCATTGCCGCGATTGATCAAAAAATTGCAGTGCATCTCGGAAACCTGCGCATCGCCCACGACGAGGCCGCGGCAACCGGCGGCGTCGATCAATTGCCATGCCTTATGGCCGGGCGGGTTCTTGAAGGTCGAGCCGCCGGTGCGGCTCTTGATCGGCTGCGTCGACTCGCGCGCCTCGGTGATTTGGTCCATCTCGGCGGCGATCGCCGCCGCCGCGCCCGGCTCGCAGCGATAAACCGCCTGCGTGAAAATAAAGTCCGGCGGCGCCTTCGAATGGCGATAGCTGTAGCCCATATCGGCATTCTTCAAGATATGCAGCTTGCCCTTGCGATCGATCGCACGCGCCTCAACAAGCGCGTCCTTCGTTTCGCGCCCGTAAGCGCCCGCATTCATGCGCAGCGCGCCGCCGATCGCGCCCGGCACGCCGCGATAGAACGCGAGCCCCGCGAGCCCGGCATCCGCCGCGGCGCGCGCGACCTTCAC
>JBGPVT010000062.1:0-9702 GCA_041491825.1 Xanthobacteraceae bacterium
CGACACGCCCATCTGCTCGGCGATCGACATGAAAAGATTGTTGAAGACCTCCAACATCACGGGGTCCGCCTCGGTGCCGATCGCTTTCGTCCGCGCGAGCACTTTGACGCGCGCGAGCACGAGATGGTTCTTGCCCGTGACCTCTACCTGCCAGCCGTCCTCGACGATGACGGTCTGGTTCGGCTCGATGACGAGCGCGGGCCCCGCGACGCGGTGGCCGGAGCGAAGCTGCTCGCGGAGCCAAACGCCGGCCTCGTGCCAGGCGCCGCGAGAAAAGAAGCGCGTCTTCCGCACCGGCGGGGGCAGGGGCTCTTTCGTCGCGGGAATTTTCTTCTCCGAGAACTTGGCGCCGCCGCCGACGGCCTCGACCGAGACCGCCTCGACCACGATCTCTTTTGTGTCATCGACGAAGCCGAAGCGGGCGCGGTGCGCGGCTTCGAAGGCCTCTTTCATCGCTGCGAGCGAAGCGAATTCCCCTCTCCCCATTGGGGAGAGGGCGGCGGGCAACGCCCGCCGGGAGAGGGGGGTCGTGTGCGCATAATCGATCGATTCCCCCTCACCCGACCGCTTCGCGGTCGACCTCTCCCCCACGGGGAGAGGTGAAAAAGAACCCGCCGGCACTTCGAGCGGGGTATCGGTGCCGGCGTAGCGGATATGCGCGCGCACATGCACCCGGATGTCGCCGCGTGCGATGCCCTGGCCCGCGACTTCTTCCATCGCCTCCTTGACGAGATGCCCGCCGGCTTGGGCGATCGCGTCTCGCGCTGCCTCGCCGAACGATTCCTCGATCGCCTGCGTGCGCGTGGCGCGGATGTCGGCGAGCCCCATGCCGTAAGCCGAAAGCAGTCCCGAAAACGGATGGATCAGCACGGTCTTCATGCCGAGCGCGTCGGCGACGAGGCAGGCGTGCTGGCCGCCGGCGCCGCCGAAACAGTTGAGCGCGTAGCGCGTCACGTCATAGCCGCGGGCGACGGATATCTTCTTGATGGCGTTCGCCATGTTCTCGACGGCGATGGTGATGAATCCGTCGGCGACCTGTTCGGGATTCCTGCCGCCGCCAATTTCCTTGGCCAACGCCGCGAACGCCGTGCGCACGGATTGGTCGTCGAGCGGCGCGTTTTGCTTCGGTCCGAAAATTTTCGGGAAGAAATCGGAAATGAGCTTGCCCGCCATCACGTTCGCATCGGTGACGGTGAGCGGCCCTTTGCGGCGGTAGCATTTGGGTCCCGGATCGGCGGCGGCGGAATCCGGGCCGACGCGGAAGCGCGATCCGTCGAAATGCAGGATCGAGCCGCCGCCGGCCGCGACCGTGTGAATGAGCATCATCGGCGCGCGCATGCGCACGCCCGCGACCTCGGTCTCGAAGGCGCGCTCGTATTCGCCGTCGAAGTGCGACACGTCCGTCGAAGTGCCGCCCATGTCGAAGCCGATGAGGCGCGTGAGGCCCGCCTCGCGCCCGGTCTCGGCCATGCCGACGACGCCGCCGGCGGGGCCCGAGAGGATCGCGTCCTTGCCCTGGAAGAGATCGGCGGCGGTGAGTCCGCCGGACGACATCATGAACATCAGCCGCGCGCTCGAATGTCCGGCGTCGAGTTCGCCGGCCACCTGCGCCACGTAACGGCGGAGGATCGGCGAGAGATAAGCGTCGACGACCGTGGTATCGCCGCGGCCGACGAGCTTGATCAGCGGCGAAACCTCGTGGCTGACCGAGACCTGCGCGAAGCCCGCCGCGCGCGCGAGTTTCGCCACCGCTTTCTCATGCGCGGGATAACGATAGGCGTGCATGAAGACGATGGCGATCGACTTGACGCCGTCGGCTTTTAATTGTTCGAGTTCGGCGCGCACGCGCGCGAGATCGGGGGCCGCTTCGACGGCGCCGTCCGCCCGCACGCGCTCGTCGATCTCGACGACGCGCTCGTAGAGCATTTCCGGCTTGATGATTTGCTTGGCGAAAATCTTCGGCCGTGCCTGGTAGCCGATCTTCAGCGCGTCGCGAAAGCCCTTGCTGATCAAGAGCGCGGTGCGCTCCCCCTTGCGCTCGAGCAGCGCATTGGTCGCGACGGTCGTTCCCATTTTCACCGCGCCGATCGTTCCTTTCGGAATCGGCGCGCCGGGCGCGAGCTGCAGGCAATCGCGGATGCCTTGCACGGCGGCGTCGCGATAGGCGCCGAGATTTTCCGAAAGCAGCTTGCGCGCGATCAGCGTTCCGTCCGGCGCGCGCGCGACCACGTCGGTAAAGGTGCCGCCGCGGTCGATCCAGAAGTCCCAGGAATTTGAGGCGATCATTCGTTTGCGCGCCGGGCACTAGAGAGCAGATGGCGAAAAGGAAGCACCCGCGGCGTTATAAAGTCCAATCGCCATTCAGAATTGATTTCGATAATTTTTGCTTATCACGGATGTTTTTGCAATCCGCGCGCCCCTAGCGACGCGGGTCGCGATCTCGGCGACCTTCTGGGCGGCGAAGCTGTCGGGCGCCGACGGCCAGCTGACGACGAAGTTGAGGTTGGGAAGGGTCACTTCGGTCTTGAGCGGGCGGAGCCGCTTCTCCGGCACGACATTGGCGAGGATCGCCGGCGGAATGACCGCGACCCCGATGCCGTCGAGCGCCATCCGCACCACGGTCGCGAGCGAGGCGCTCGCGTGAATCGTCGGCTGCAGGCCGGCGCGCTCGAATAGCTCGCGCACGAAAATATAGGGCTGCGTTTGGCGCGAAAACGTGATGATCGGCCATTTCGCGAGCTCGACGAGCGAAACGCTTTTCTTGCCGAATTTGATCCGCTCGCCGGCGACGAAAGCGAGCGGGAACGAGCAGAGCGGCCGGCTGTGAACGCCCGGGTTGCTGATCGGGCCGAGCAGGAGGCCGAGATTCAAATCCTTGGCCACCAGCCGGTCGCGGAGATTAGGCGAGATATCGACTTCGATTTCGAGTTCAAGATTGGGGTAGGCGGCATTCACGCGCTCGATCAGGGTGGGGAGCCACGTGTGGACGATCGTCTCCGACACGCCGAGCCGGACGATGCCGCGCATCGTCGTGCGGTCGCCCACCGCTTCGACCGTCTCGGCGCGGAGCCGGATCAGGCGGTCGGCATAGCCGAGCAGGAGCCGCCCCTTTTCGGTCGGCGAAACCAGCCTGCGGTCGCGCTCCAACAGGCGCACGCCGAGGTCTTCCTCGAGCTGCGCGATCCGCATGGAGACCGCCGGCTGCGTGGTGTTGAGCTTTTCGGCAGCCCCCCGAAAGCTGCGGAGATTAGCGACCCACATGAAGGTCTCGAGCATCTTGAAGTCGACCATGCGGGCGCTCCTCCTTGATCAATTTATCTTATCAAACTCGATTGCAAAACACGATTGGACAGTATCCTCTCGCGGGTGTGCGCTTCTCACCGAGGGTCCATGCGCAACAGCAATCTCGCCGTTTCAGAGAGCGCGACGATGCCGCTCACCGGCATCGCGGTGCGGCTTCAGTGCCGCTCCGGCGCCTATGACGGCCCCACCGCCGGCCTCGCGCCCGGTTACGTGCAGGGCAATCTCGCCATTTTACCGCGCGACTGGGCGGAAGAATTCCTGCGTTTTTGCCAGGCCAATCCGAAACCTTGTCCGTTGCTGGGCGTCTCCGACCCCGGCAGTTTTGAGTTGCCCGCGCTCGGCGCCGACCTCGACATCCGGACGGACCTGCCGCGCTACCGCATCTGGAAGAACGGCGAGATCGCCGGCGAGCCGCGCGACCTTCTGTCGGTCTGGCGCGACGATCTCGTGAGCTTCGTCATCGGCTGCTCGTTCTCCTTCGAGGAAGCGTTGCTGCAAAGTGAAGTGCCCGTTCGCCACATCGAGCGCGGCACCAATGTCCCGATGTACCGCACGAACATTCCGACCCGCGCGGCGGGGCGCTTCCACGGGCCGATGGTCGTCTCGATGCGGCCGCTGCAACCCGCCGACGCCATTCGCGCGATTCAAATCACCACGCGGCTTCCGGCGGTGCACGGCGCGCCGGTGCATCTCGGCTTTCCCAATGAGATCGGGATCGAGGATCTCGCCAAGCCCGACTATGGCGATCCGGTGCCGGTCGAGGCCGGCGAATTGCCGGTGTTCTGGGCCTGCGGCGTTACTCCGCAGGCGGCGATTGCTGCGGCGCGGCCGCCCTTCGCCATCACGCATTCGCCCGGCCGCATGCTGGTGACGGATTTGAAGAACGCGGAACTCGCGCTTTTTTGATGCCCGCGCATTTTCCGCTCATCATGCTAGGCTAGGGCAAAACCGGCGCGGGGAAGCGCCGAAAGGGGAGGACGAAATGTCAATACAAACAGTGGCACGGGAAGATAATCATCCTACCGAGTGGTATTCAGCAATGAAGCCACAGGAGAAGAAGACGTTCTGGGCATCCATCGGCGGCTGGATTCTCGACGCGATGGATGTGCAAATTCTCAGCTTTGCGGTGCCGACCATCATCGCCGCTTTCGCGATTACCAACGCGGACGCGGGTCGAATCGGTACGGTCACGCTCTTCACTTCCGCGTTCGGCGGCTGGGCTGCGGGCGCTTTGGCCGATCGCATCGGCCGCGTGCGCACGCTGCAGATCACCATTTTATGGTTCGCGTTCTTTACGTTTCTCTGCGGTTTTGCGCAAACCTACGACCAGCTTCTCATTGCGCGCGCGCTGATGGGCTTGGGTTTCGGCGGTGAATGGGCTTGTGCCGCGGTTCTCGTCGGCGAGGTGATCCGGCCCGAAAGCCGCGGCAAGGCCGTCGGTGCCATGCAAAGCGGCTGGGCGATCGGCTGGGCCATGGCGCTCGGGCTCTATCTCCTCTTCTTCAGCATCATGCCGGCGGAAATCGCCTGGCGCGCGCTGTTTTGGGTCGGTCTGACGCCGGCGCTGCTCGTGTTCTTCATCCGGCGTTATGTCCAAGAGCCGGAAATATTCAAGAAGACGCAGGCCAATCTCGACAAGGCGGGCAAGAAATCGAATTTTCTCGAAATCTTCCCGCCTTCGATCCTGAAGACGACGATCCTGACCTGCCTGCTCACGACCGGCGCGCAGGGCGGCTACTACGCCATCACCTTCTGGATCCCGAGCTTTCTGCGCGCGGAACGTAAGCTCACCGTGCTCGGTACCAGCGGCTATATCTTGGTCATCATCGTGGGCTCGTTGATCGGCTACTGGGTGAGCGCGTGGCTTGCCGACCGGATCGGGCGGCGGGCGAACTTTATTTTGTTCGGCGTTTGCTCGATCATTACCGTGTTCTTGTACACGCAGATTCCCGTCGACAATTCGACGATCATGTATCTCGGCTTCCCGCTCGGCTTCTTCGCCTCGGGAATCTTCTCGGGCATGGGACCGTTCCTCACCGAATTGTTTCCCACCCGCATCCGGGGATCGGGCCAGGGCTTCGCCTATAATTTCGGTCGCGGCGTTGCCTCGTTTAATCCCTTGTTGGTTGGATTGCTGAGCGCGACGCTCCCGCTCGGTCAGTCGATCGGCGTATTCGCGCTGATCGCCTACGGCCTATTGATCCTGGCGGCGCTGTTGCTGCCCGAGACAAAAGGCCGCGTGCTCACGGCTGAATGAACTGGGTCTGACGTAGTTTTCTTGACGGCCGGGCGGGTCTCGCTTTGCGGGGCCCGCTTTGCTTTTGGAGCGGGCCTGTTCGCTCTGCGGAAGGAGAAGCGTGTCGCGGCAAGCTTGAGTCCGCAAAGCGGTAAAGAGATAGTAGAGTGGAACGGCAAAGGGCGCGCCGAAAGGGAGGCGAATAATGGCAAAGAACGACAGTCCGATCGCCTGGTACGGCCAGCTCGATCCGAACGAAAAACGCACCTTGTGGGCCTGCTTCGGCGGCTGGAGCCTCAACTCCCTCGATTTCTTCATCTTCACCTTCGCCCTTCCCGCGATCGTCGTGGCCTTGGACATGACGCGGCAGCAAGCCGGCATGATCACGACCTGGACGCTGGTGGCCTCGGCGCTGGGCGGCTGGATCGCGGGCGTCGCCGCCGACCGTTACGGCCGGGTGCACGTGTTGCAGATCACCATCCTTTGGTTCGCCGTCTTTGGGTTGCTCTGCGCCTTCGTCCAGGATTATTGGCAACTGCTCGCCTGCCGCGTGCTGATGGGCCTCGGCCTCGGCGGAGAATGGGCGGTGGGCGCCGTTCTGCTCGGAGAAGTGATCCGCGCCAAGGATCGCGGCAAGGCCGTGGGCACGATGCAAAGTGGGTGGGCTATCGGCTGGGGGATCGCCGCGATGATTTCCATCTTTCTCCTGCTCAAGCTTCGGCCGGATATCGCCTGGCGCGCATTGTTGTGCGTCGGCTTGCTGCCGGCGCTTCTGATTTTTTACATCCGGCGCCATATTCGCGATGCGGCCGTTTTCAACGAAACGCAGAAAAAACTTCGCGCCAAGCGCCGGACCGCGAATTTCCTGGATATTTTTTCTCCCTCGCTGATCAAGACGACAATTCTCATGACCTTGCTCGCCGCCGGCGCGCAAGGCGGCTATTACGCCAGCGCCTGGTTTCTGGAGGCGCTTCGCAACACCCGCAAGATCGCGGCCATGGCGACGGGCAGATATCTCGTGGCGGTCATCGTCGGCTCGATCATCGGCTATCTCGTCAGCGCCTATCTCAATGATCGCATCGGACGCCGTCCGACCTTCATGATCTTCGCGGCCTGCTCGGCAGCCTGCATCTTCGCGCTCACGCTCCTGGCGGCGAACGACATGAGCGTGCTCGTTCTCGGCTTTCTTCTCGGTTTGTTCGCATCCGGCACGTTTTCGGGGCTTGGCCCGGTCATGACCGAAAATTTTCCGACCGCCTTGCGGGGATCCGGCCAGAGCTTTTCCTACAACGCCGCGCGGCTTCTGGCGGCGGGGGTTCCCGGATTGATTGCGTGGCTGAGCGAGAGGGCGTCCTTCAATCGCACCATCGATCTGATCGCGGTCGCCGCCTACGGGCTCGTCGTCATCGTGGCTTTCCTGCTGCCTGAGACCAAGGGAAAGGTACTTTCCGCCAGTGGCTGACGCGGAATCCTTCGCCACCGAGCGCGCGCCGCTTTGCGCCGCACCCGATCCTGATCCTCGCGGACCGACGCGGTACGTAGTTCCTCCGGGCGCCGTCGACTGTCACGCCCATATCATCGGGCTGCCGCCGCGCTATCCATTGGTCGAGACGCGGAGCTACACCGCGCCCGAGGCCTCGAAGCAGGCATATCTCGCGATGCTCAAAGCCACCGGCATGACGCACGGCGTGCTGGTGCAGCCGAGCGTGCATGGCACGAACAACAGCCTGATCACTGAGGCGCTGCGGGCCGAAAAAGACAAGCTCCGCGGCATCGCGGTGGTCGCGCCGGAGGTCGCCGAGCGCGAGCTCGCGGCCTTGAACGAAGCCGGTTATCGCGGCTGCCGCCTGAACGTCCTGTTCGGCGGCGGCATTGGTTTGGCGGCCATCGATACGCTCGCGAAAAAAGTGGCACCCTTCGGCTGGCATTTGCAATTCCTGATCGACGTGCGCGAGATCGCGCCGATCGCGAAGCAGCTCGAAAAACTTCCCGTGCCCTGGGTCGTCGATCACATGGGATATGTCCCCGCGCATGAAGGCGTCAGCAATGCGGGCTTCCGCACGCTCGTTTCATTGCTGCGCGACACCGATGGCTGGGTGAAAATCTCCGGCGCCTTTCGCCTCTCCAGCGAGGGTCCGCCCTATCGCGACACGATTCCGTTCGCGCATGCGCTCCTCGAAGCGCGCCCCGACCGCCTCGTCTGGGGCAGCGACTGGCCGCATGTGGCGATCAAGCCGCCGATGCCCAGGATCGGCGACCTCCTCGACCTCCTCGCCGACTGGGTGCCGGACGCGGGGCAACGCCAGCGCGTGCTGGTCGACAACGCGCACAAGCTTTACGGTTTCGGCAACAAGCATTAGTGCCCCGAACCCGAAGTTCGCACAACCGTGCCGGATGGGTGGTTGCGAACTTCGGGTTCAAAGGGGCACTAGAATCATAGAGTTGCTAGTGTCCCTTTGATTCCGAAGTTCGTATGAGCGTGTGCCGCAATGGCTTACGAACTTCGGAATCGGGACACTAGCCGCGCAAGAACGGGAACTCGAACATGCAATATGTCCGCTTCGGCTCGACCGGCCTCAAGGTTTCGCGCCTTTGCCTCGGCTGCATGACCTACGGCTCGAAAAAATGGCGCGAGTGGGTGCTCGAGGAGGCCGAGGCCAAGCCCTTTTTCAAGGCCGCCTTCGAGGCCGGCATCAACTTCTTCGATACGGCGGACGTCTATTCGCAGGGTGTCAGCGAAGAGATCACCGGCCGCGCCATCAAGGAGTTCGCCCGCCGCGAGGAAGTGGTGCTCGCGACCAAGGTCCTCAATCCGATGGGCAAGGGGCCGAACCAGAAAGGTCTGTCGCGCAAGCACATTATGGAGGCGGTCGACGCCTCGCTGAAGCGGCTCGGCACCGATTACATCGATCTCTACATCATCCACCGCCTCGATCCCGAGACCTCGATGGAAGAAATCATCGAGGCACTTTCCGACGTGGTGAAGGCGGGCAAGGCGCTTTATATCGGCGCCTCGTCGATGCGCGCGTGGCAATTCGCGAAGCTCGTCACCCTGCAGCGCGAGCGCGGCCTCGCGTCTTTCGTCTCGATGCAGAATTATTACAATCTCATCTATCGCGAGGAAGAGCGCGAGATGTTGCCCCTTTGCCGCTCGGAAGGCATCGCCGTGACCCCGTGGTCGCCGATCGCGCGCGGCTTTCTCGCCGGCTCCGCCCCCTCGCAAGGCGAGCGCACCTTGCGCGGCAAGACCGATGCCTTCATGCAGACGCTCGGCATCGGCGCCTCCGACATCGACCATGAGATCGCCGAGCGCGTGCGCGTGGTGGCGGAACGCCTCGGCACCTCCCGCGCCGCGGTCGCGGTGGCGTGGACGCTCGCCAATCCCGCCGTTACCTCGCCGATCATCGGCGCCTCGAAACCGCATCACCTGCCGGATGCGCTGAAGGCGCTCGAAATCGTGCTCGATGCCGAGACGAAGAAATATCTCGAGGAGCCCTACCGCACGCGTCCCTACGCCGCCCACGCCTGATCCGGCCGCTCGGGAAATGCCGATCGATCCGGTCTTCTTCTATCTCGTCGGCCTGCCCACGGTATTCCTGATCGCCTTGAGCAAGGGCGCTTTCGGCGGCGGGCTCGCGACGCTCGGAATTCCGCTTCTTTCCCTGGTGATGCCGCCGCTCGACGCCGCGATCGTCGTCGCACCCCTCGTGTCGTTCATGGATCTGTTCGCGCTCGGCTCGTTCGGGCCGCGCACCTGGTCGAAACGCGATCTCGTCTGGCTGATGCCCTGTCTCGTGATCGGCATCGGCATCGGCTATTTCTTTTTCACCCGCGTCGATCCGCATCTCGTCGCGGCGAGCATCGCCGCGGTGACGCTGCTCTTTACCGCGCACTGGTTTCTGCTTGGCCGCAGGGCCAAGCCCTCGCATAGGCCCGTCTCGCCGCCGCTCGCGATCCTCGCCGGCACGGTTTCGGGTTTCACCACCTTCGTCGCGCATTCCGGCGGCCCGCCGGTCAACATGTATTTGCTGCGGCGCGGGCTCGACAAGACGATCTATGCCGGCACCAATCTCGCGATCTTCATGCTCGGCAATCTGGTGAAGCTCGTGCCTTACGGCGTATTGGCCTATGCGAAGCCTTGGACGTTGATCGCGGCGGCCGCG
>JBGPVT010000063.1:0-9680 GCA_041491825.1 Xanthobacteraceae bacterium
GAACTGGTCGCGAAAGCCGAGATGCTTCGCGTCCATCACGGCGAGCGCCTCGACGTTCGAGAGCTGAAGCGCCGCGACGCGTTCGCGCGCTTTTTTCAGCATCGGCGCGGAATAATCGACGCCGACGAGACGGATGGCGCGCGAATAATCGGGAAGCGAAAGGCCGGTGCCGACGCCGACTTCGAGGATGCGGCCGCCGATCTTCTCGGCGGCGGCGATCGACGCCTGACGGCCGGCATCGAACACCTTGCCGAAGACGAGGTCGTAGACCGGCGCCCAGCGCGCATAGGCCTTCTCGACCGTGCTCTTGTCGATGTTGGGCATCGGCCTTGATCAGACGGCGGCGCGGAGCGGCTCGCGCGCTTCCGATCGCGGCACGCTCGCGCGGATCACGCCGCCGCCGAGCACGCGCGCGCGCGGATCGGCGCTCTCATAGATCACACAAGCCTGTCCGGGGGCGATCGCTTCCTCGCCGTGCTCGATTTCGACTTCCGCTTCAGTGCCGTCGACGAACAATGTTGCGGCCTGCGGCGGGCGCGTCGAGCGCACGCGGACGAAGACCGGCAGACCGTCGCGCGCCATTTTCTCAGGCGATGCGTCGCCGAGCCAGTTGAGGCTCGCCACGCGAAACCGATGGGTCACGAGCGCCGAGCGCGGGCCGACGATCACGCGCCGCCGCGCGGAATCCAGCCGCACGACGAACAGCGCCTCGCGGGAAGGAATGCCGAGCCCGCGCCGCTGGCCGATGGTGTAGTGCACGATGCCGGGATGCTGGCCCAAGACGCGGCCGTCGAGATCGACGATCTCGCCGGGCTCCGCGGCGCCCGGCTTCAAGCGCTCGATCACGTCGGTGTAGCGGCCCTCCGGCACGAAGCAGATATCCTGGCTGTCGTGCTTGTCGGCGACCGGAAGCCCGAATTCGCGCGCGAACGCGCGCACCTCGCCCTTGGTCATCTCGCCGAGGGGAAAGCGCAAAAAGTCGAGCTCGTCGAAGGTGGTGCCGAAGAGAAAATAGCTCTGGTCGCGCTCGGCCTCGCGCGCGCGATACAACGCGCGGCGCCCCGAAGGCGCCCGGCGGCTCGCGACGTAATGGCCGGTGGCGAGCGCGCTCGCGCCGAGATCGCGGGCGGTGTGGAGGAGATCCGCGAACTTGATCTGCTGGTTGCAGGCGACGCACGGCACCGGCGTTTCGCCCGCCGCGTAGCTTGCGACGAACGGATCGATCACGGCCTTGCGGAAGCGCTCCTCGTAATCGAGGACATAGTGCGGAATGCCGAGGGCGGCGGCGACCGCGCGCGCGTCATGAATGTCCTGGCCGGCGCAGCAGGCGCCCTTCTTGCGGCTCGCCGCTCCGTGGTCGTAGAGCTGCAGCGTGACGCCGACCACGTCATAGCCCGCGCGCTTGAGCAGCGCCGCGACGACGGAGGAATCGACGCCGCCCGACATCGCGACCACGACCCGCGTCTTCGCGGGCGGTCCCTCGAGGTCGAGATGGATGTCCATGGCCGTCTCCAAGCGCCGCCGTCGCGTTCTTATAGGAGTGCATTGCGGCGGGGGCAAAGCGGCCCGCTCGGCAAGTCCTGCCGACTATGCGGATTCTGCCGCGTGGCGGGCTGCGAGCCGCGCTCTAAATCCTTGATTTGCTTCGGCTTCGCCATCGGCCGATGTGGCCCGCGCTTTGCTGAGTAAGAACCGGATCCGTATGTCTCGTTAAGGGATTTTTCCGTGCAGAGCGTCGCCAGCATCAGCCCGCCCGATCCCCTTCCAACGCCCGCCCCCGACCGCAAGGAGAAAGGGAGCGATTCCTTTTCGCTCCTGCTCGACGCCGCCGCGAAGCCGCCGGACAATTCGGCGCCGGAGGCGGGGCCGCCCGCGGGCGAGGAATCCTCATCGCCCCCGCGCAAGGCGGAATCGCGCCCGGCCGACGATCCCTCCGCGCAGCCGCAGGACGATCCCGGCAAGACCGGCGCTTCCTGCGAGCGTTCCGGAGGCGATGTTTCGAAGGACGGCGAGGCGACGACGAAAGAGAAGAATTCCGGGAAAAGCCCGAAACAATCCGCGAAGGACGGCAGTGCGAAAGACCCGGCGCAAGCCGTGGTCGCCCCCGATCCGGCTCAAGGCGTGCCGCAAACCGGCAGCGTGCCCGCGGTCGTGGTCGCCCCCGATCCGGCTCAAGGCGTGCCGCAAACCGGCAGCGTGCCCGCGCTCGTGGTCGCCGTGGATGTCCCGAAGGTCGAGGGCGGCGGAAACGCTTCGGCGGGTGGAGATTGCGCGAAGGTGGCGGCAGCCGAGATCGCGGCCATGGCGCCGGCGGTGCCCGCCGCGCCAGACGCGGCAAAACCATCGGCCGAAACGGCCCCGCCCGCGAATGCAGGCGCGGCGATAGCCGCCGCCGCGATCGAGGCGGCCACGAAGGGCGCGAGTGCTTCTCCTCCGAGGGATGCGGCGGCGGCAGAAGATGCCGCTAAAGGAGCCGCGAGCGCCGTGCCGGCCACGAAGGCGTTAGCGGAAGCTTTGAAGCCCGCGGTTGCGAGCGTTGGCGGCGAGCCCAATCCGAAACCTCTCGCGGCCGATAAGGCGGCTTCCGGCAATGCACCGGTTCAGCCGGCGCCGGCGAGCGCTGAAGAGGGCAAGCCTCCGAGCCCCGTCGATCCCGCGACCGTCGTCCGCTTCACGGCGAAAGCCGCGCCGGCGGGCGCCAATCAGGATCTTGAAGCCGCGGTGGCGCGGGACGTTTCCGCGGCCCCGCAGCCTGCGACGACCGCAGAATTTCCCGAGGCGTTGCGCGTATTGGTGTCCACGCTGGGCCCCGCCTCCGCCCCGGTTCAGGCGCCGGGCGCCTCCGCTCTGGGCGTGCCGGCGACGAGTGCGGCGATCGCCGTCGAGATCGCCGCGCGCGCCAAGGAGGGTTCGAACCAGTTCACCATCCGCCTCGATCCGCCCGAGCTTGGGCGCATCGACGTGCGCCTCGACGTCGACAAGAGCGGCGCGGTCAACACGCGCCTCACCGTCGACCGGCCGGAGACGCTCCAGCTTTTGCAAAACGACGCGCGCGGGCTCGAGCGGGCGCTGCAATCGGCGGGACTGAAGACCGAGGACGGCAGCCTGCAATTCTCGCTCCGCCAGCAGTCGCCGGACGGCTCGGCCGGCCAGCAGGCGCAAGGTGGGCCGGATCCGCGTTCCGGCACCGTTTATGTCGAGGAAGACGAGGCGGCGAGCGCCGGCCTCGAGCAATATCAATGGGCTGCCCGCCTCCGCGGCGGCGTGGACATTCGGGTTTGAGAACGGAGAGAGGCCATGGCTGTTAATCCCACCAGTACGGTCGGAACCGCGACCGCAAGCGTGAGCTCGCTCGTGGGCCAACAACAGATCGCCGGCAACTTCCAGCAATTCCTGCAGTTGCTCACGACCCAATTGAAGAATCAGGACCCGCTTTCGCCGCTCGACACCAACCAGTTCACGCAGCAGCTCGTCGCCTTCGCCTCGGTCGAGCAGCAATTGAAGACGAACAGCGATCTCGACCAGCTCGTCACGCTCAACAAGACGTCGCAGGCGACGGCGGCGTTGAATTTCGTCGGCTCGCAGGTCACCGCCGACGGCTCGACGACGCAATTGAAGAACGGGCTGGCGGTCTGGAACATCACTTCGCCGCGCCCGGCGGCGGCGTCCGTCAGCATTCTCGACCAGAAGGGCAACACGGTGTGGACCGGCCAGCAGACGCTCGACACCGGCACCCAGTCCTATTCCTGGAACGGCCGCACCTCGACCGGCGCGGTCGCCCCCGACGGTCTTTATACGATCCAGATCACGGCCCAGGACGCGGCGGGCCAGAGCGTCGCGGTCTCCACGCAATACACCGGCACCGTCACGGGCGTCGACCTCAGCGGACCGCAGCCCTTGCTGCAGGTCGGATCGAGCTATCTCACCATTTCGCAGATTGGCTCGATCCGGAAGCCGGGTTCGTAAGCGCGGGATAACGGGGCTTTTCGGGTTCGGCGGCGAAAAACCGCCGGAACTCATTAAGCCTTTGGCAACAGGCTTTTAGTGAAATTTTCATGCCTCGGCCTTAGCTTCGCGGCTTGTTCAAGTCGTGTTCGAGTTCAGTGAGCGTAAGATGACCGAGGCGCAACGCCCGAGAGCTAAGTACGTCATCGGGCCCGATGGCAGCCCCCTGACTATCGCCGACCTGCCCCCGCCGGACACCCGGCGTTGGGTCATTCGGCGCAAGGCCGAGGTCGTCGCCGCCGTGCGCGGCGGGCTCTTGTCGCTTGAAGACGCCTGCAACCGCTACACGCTGACCACGGAAGAGTTTCTCGCCTGGCAGCACTCGATCGAGCGGCACGGCCTCGCGGGCCTCCGCACCACGCGGCTGCAGCAATACCGGCAGTGACCCGCCGGCCGCGGCTTACGCGGGCAGCCTCAACAAAATAATTCCGCCGACGATCAGGACGAGCGCGATCCAGCGCCGCGGGCCGAACGGTTCGCCGAACAAGCGCGCCCCGATGATCGCGGCGAACAGCACCGACGTCTCGCGCAAGGCGGCGACGAGCCCGATCGGCGCCAGCATCATCGCCCACAGCACGATCCCGTAGGACGGCAGCACCAGCGAGCCCGCGATCAGGCCGGGCAGCCACATTTTCTTGGCCTCGCGGAAGAAGGCTCGCCGCCGTATTGCGAGCGCGAAGACGAGAACGCAAAGGCCGGAGCCGGCGAGCAGCCAGGCGCCATAGACGATGCCGGAGCCCGTCACGCGCGCGCCCAAGCCGTCGACCAACGTGTAGGTCACGATCACGCCGGCATTCGTCGCGACGGCGAGCGCCGCCCGCCCGCTGAGGCCGCCGCGGATGAGCGCATCCGCCGACAGCGCCACGATGCCGGCGGCGAGGACGACGATCGCGAGCCAGGCGTTCCAGGCGAGCGCCTCTGAAAGAAACAGGAACGCGATCAGTGCGGTCATCAAAGGCGCCGAGCCGCGGGTCAGCGGATAGGCGACGCCGAGATCCGCCGAGCGGTAGGCGAAGCCTACAAGCGCGAAATAGCCGACATGGATCAGCGACGAGGCGACGAGATAGGGCCATGCCGCCAGCGGCGGCGCGGGCAGCGCCAGCATCAGTGGAATGCCGAAAAGTCCGGCCATGACCGCCACCACCAGCGCCGCCAGCGAATGATCGTCCTGCGCCTTGATGATGGCGTTCCAGCTCGCATGGAACAGCGCGCCGCAGAGGACGGCGGCGAGGATGAAGGTGCTCAAGAGGGTTTCCGGGAGGAATCGGCGGGGTCGCGCATTCGTAATGATCCATACCAGATTGCGCCGGATCTCGCTCACGCATTGATCGGCTGGCGGCCGCAAGTGCGGTCGTCTCGTGATAGAGATTCGCGAGCGAGAGGAGGAATGCATGCGTCTCAAGGATAAAGTCGCGCTGGTGACCGGCGCCGGCTCCGGTTTCGGCAAGGCGATCGCCGAAACCTTCGCGCGCGAGGGGGCGCGGGTCGCCGTCGTCGATGTGGTGGAAAAGGCGGCGAAGGAGACCGCGGCGGCGATCGGCAAGGGCGCGATCGCTATCCATTGCGACGTGTCGAAGAAGGCCGCGGTCGACGCCGCCGTCAAGGACACGATCGCGGCCTTCGGCGCGCTCGACATCCTCGTCAACAATGCGGGGGTGAGCCACGTCAACAAGCCGCTGATGGAAATCGGCGAGGACGAATTCGACCGCGTCTTCGCCGTCAATATGAAGGGCGTCTTCCTCTGTACCCAGGCGGCGGTGCCCTTGATGCGCCGGCGCGGCAAGGGCGTCATCATCAATATCGGCTCGACCGCGGGCTTGCGGCCGCGGCCGGGGCTTTCCTGTTACAACGCCACCAAGGGCGCGGTGCATATCTTCTCGAAAACGCTGGCGGTGGAACTCGCGCCCGAGATTCGCGTCTGCACGATCGCGCCGGTCGCCGGCGACACGCCGCTTCTTCCCACTTTCATGGGCGGCGACACGGCGGCGTTGCGCGCGAAATTCGTCGCCACGGTGCCGCTCGGGCGGCTTTCGACGCCGCAAGACGTCGCCAACGCGGCGTTGTTTCTCGCCTCCGGCGAGGCCGAGTTTCTCACCGGAAACGTGGTGGAGGTCGATGGCGGCCGTTGCGTATAGGGTCCGGGTTCCATGTCCCGCGGCGGGAAAGTCGCCGCAAACTTGTCCTTTGCGCTGCCTCCCCACTCGTATAATTTGCCTCTTAATTTAACGGTCGATGGAGGCGCCGATGGATCAGGACGGACAAGCCGCGGAAAACCGCCGCCCGTCGCCGCTGAAAGAGGCGGTGCGGGCCGCGCGCATCGAGGCCGCGGAGCGCTCCGCCGTCGTCGTCGAGTTGCGGGACGCCGAGGCCGCGCGGCTCGAAATCCTGAACGAGGCGCTCGATCCCGTCTTCGGCGACATTCCAGCCGAGCACGCCGATCTCTTCGATCGCGGCCTTTCGCAAGGCTCGTTGCCGCGGCTATGGATCGACATGGTCGCGCATGTGGCGATGGGCCGCGACAAGCGCACCTACCGGCTTCTGCACGACACGGCCTACGGCCGCCGCGTGCTCGCGGAATCGACCGAAACCGGCCCGATCGTCGAGGCGGTGACGCGCTATGTCGCGCGCCGCCTGATCGCGCGCGAGCAGGCGCTGGTGTCTCCGATCGAGGCCGCCGAGCGGAAGCAGGAAACGCCGCCGCCGCAGCCCTCGCGCGGAGAAACGGTGCTGAGCTTTATTCTTGGCATCATCGTCGGCGCGATCGGGTTGTTCGTGCTCGGCGTGTATCTGACGCGCTGACGCTTCACACGAGCTTCTTTTTTCCGGTTGAGACGATCTTGCCGTCCGGCGAGAAGCCGCGGCTTTCCATCTCGCACGACCAAAAGCCGGGCGCGCCGTCGATCCGGTAGAGATTATAGGCGGCGCCGCCGCGCGGATCGCCGGGCGCGGCGGAAGCGGAAGGCACCTGCACCACCGGAACCGACCTCTGCAGTCCCGCGATTTCGTGCACGGCGGCGATGTGATCGTGTCCCGACAGAACGAGATCGGCGCCGTAAAGGGCGACCGTGTTGCGAAACCCGTCGGCATCCTCGAGACGCTTCAACCATGAACGCGCGCCCGCCGGCGGGTGGTGAATTAGAATCACACGAAAGAGCGCTTCCTTCGATAGCCGCGCGAGTAGGATGGCGAGACGATCGAGCTGATTGGAACCGAGCCGGCCGGAAGCGAAGAAAGGCGGCGTCGGCACCGCGGTCGAAAGCCCGACCAAGGCGACGGGCCCGCGCCGGCGCAAAAAAGGGAACGGCACGTTTTGGCCGTCATCGCCGGCGAGATATTCGCGCCAGGCGGTGAGATACATTTTGTCGGTCGCGCGCACATAGGCGTCGTGATTGCCGGGGATCACGGTGACTTTCTTCGCGTCGCCGAGGCGGGCGAGAAAGGCGCGCCCCCCGTCGAATTCGGCGGGGAGCGAGAGGTTCGCGAGATCGCCGGTAACCGCCACGTGATCGGGCGCCTGCGCCAGGAGATCGGCGGCGAGCCGGTCGAGCACGTCGCGCCGGTGGTGGGCGCCGCGCCGGAGCTTCCAGTTGAGGTAGCCGGTGATCCGCTTGCCGATAAGCTCGGCCGGGCGGGGCTCCGGCAGCGGCGGGATGTGCGGATCGGAAAGATGCGCGAGGACGAACATCGACTCACGAACTTCCGATCAGGATACCCACGATGAAGACGAGGGCGCCGCCGACCAGCACCTGAAACGCGGCGGCGAGCAGCGTCGTATCCATGTAGCGCCAGCGGATCCAGGAGATCGCCGCGAGTTCGATCACGACCACGACGAAGGAAATCGCGGTCGCCGTCCAGAAATCGGGAATGAGATAGGGCAGCGTGTGGCCGAGGCCGCCGACCGTGGTCATGCCGCCGCAGACCACGCCGCGGATCACCGGGGCGCCGCGGCCGGTGAGCGAGCCGTCGTCGGAGAGCGCCTCGGCGAAAGCCATGGAAATTCCAGCGCCGAGCGCGGCCGCCATGCCGACGAGAAACGTCTCCCAGGTATTGTGGGTGGCGAAGGCCGCGGCGAAGAGGGGCGCGAGCGTCGAGACCGAGCCGTCCATCAGGCCGGCGAGCCCCGGCTGCACGTATTGCAGCACGAACATGCGCCGCGCGGTCGCCTCCTCCTCGCCGCGCACTTCTTTTGTGAGGATTTCCTCGCTCAGCTTTTCGGCGAGGTTCTCGTGCTGCTCCTCGATCTCGGCGAGCCGGTCGAGCAGCTCGCGCACCGAGGCGTCGCGCGCGGATTTCGCCGCCTGGCGATAGAAATGCGCGGTCTCGTATTCCATGTTGGCCGCATATTTGCGCACCTCGTCGAGGCCGAGCGGGCGCACGAGCCACAACGGCTTGTGGCGCAAGAAGCCCTTCACGTCCTGGCGGCGCACGAGCGGCAGATAATCGCCGAATTTCGTGCGGTAGAGGTCGAACAGCATGCCGCGGTGGCGAACTTCCTCCTCGGCCATTTCATCGAATACCTTGGCCGAGCCCGGGTATTTCTCGCGCAGGCCGTCGGCGAAGCCGCGATAGATGCGGCTGTCTTCTTCCTCGTTGGAAATCGCGAGCGCGAGGATTTCCTGCTCGGAGAGATCGGCGAAACGTTTCATGGCGGGCTTCTCTCGTCTTTTCTGGGCTGGCCAAACATCCGTTCATAACGCGGAAACGCGAAAGCCGATAGGATCGATGGGCGAATCGAAGGAAACCAGATGATCTGGAGGTTCCTGCACTTCTATTGGCGCTTCACCCGCGGCATGACGCTCGGCGTGCGCGGCGTGGTGCTCGATGCGGACGGCCGGGTGTTCCTCGTCCGCCACGGCTATACGCCGGGCTGGCACTTTCCCGGCGGCGGGGTCGAGCCCGGCGAGAGCCTCAATGAGGCGCTCGTGCGCGAATTGATGGAGGAGGGAAATCTCCGCGTCACCGCCGTGCCGCTTCTGCACGGCGTTTTTCAGAACGCGAGCGCCTCCGGGCGCGATCACGTGGCGGTGTTCGTGGTGCGGGAGTTCGAATGGCCGTCGCCGCCGCTTCCGAACTGGGAAATTCCCGAAGCGGGGTTTTTCCCCTTGAATAAGCTACCCGAGGGAACCAGCGAGGGCACGCGGCGAAGATTGGAAGAGATTTTATACGGCGCGCCGGTCAGCGCGAGCTGGTGAGGGCTTTGCCGCGAAACACACGCGGTCATGCGGCGCATCCAGCTTGATCTCGGGCCCGAGCGGCACGATGCGGGTCGGATTGATCTGCGGATGGCTCATATAATAGTGCCGCTTGATGTGCTCGAAATTCACCGTCTCGGCGACGCCGGGCACCTGGTAGAGGTCGCGCAGGTAATTCGACAGATTCGGATAGTCGGCGATCCCGCGCAGATTGCACTTGAAATGGCCGACATAGACGGGATCGAAGCGCACGAGCGTGGTGAAGAGCCGCCAATCGGCTTCGGTCAGGCGGCCGCCTGTGAGATAGCGCTCTCGCGATAGCCGCCGCTCGACTTCATCGAGGGCCGCGAACAAATCGCGGAATGCTTCCGCATAGGCTTCCTGCGTCGTCGCGAAGCCCGCGCGATAGACGCCGTTGTTGATGTGCTTGTAGACGAGGTCGTTGATCGCGTCGATCTCGCCCCGCAATTCCCGTGGATAATA